>CAMLLI010000009.1 GCA_946480685.1 uncultured Flammeovirgaceae bacterium
TTCTTACTTCTTACTTCTTACTTCTTACTTCTTACTTCTTACTTCTTACTTCTTTTTCTTCGGCAACCTGAACTTCAGCCTCACCTTCACCTTGTCCTTTACCACTTCATCATCACGCTTGGTAGCTGTCCACTTCGGACCAGCCTTAATAAGACGTATCACTTCTTCATCACAACCATACCCTATACCTTTCAGCACTTTGAAGTCGGTAAGTTTACCGGAAGGCTCCACTGTAAACTGTATAGTTACTTTACCTTCTATTTCATTCTGAAGCGCGAGCTCCGGATATTTTATATTCTTCTCGAGATACTGTTTATAGGCTACACGCCCGCCTTCCGGTGTCGCAAATTCTATTGTAGGCGGTTCTTTCTCGGTGAGGTTTTCCGCACCGTATCCTACCACCACCACTTCACTAAGTTGCGATACATCCTGCTCCAGTTCTACATCCACTTTATCAGCGTTGGCATCAACTTCTTTACTTTGCATACCAATGAAGGAAAAAACAAGCTCGGTATCTTTGGTACTCTCCGTGGTTAATTCATAGTTACCCTGCATGTCGGTTACAGTACCTACGTTACTGTCTTTTATCATTACGTTTACACCGGGTAATCCTACACCTTCTTCAGCAGATCGCACCTGCCCGCGAATAACACGTGTACCGGATATAAAGTCATCCATAGCAGGCTCTAACTTTATTGCATTACCTTGTACAACTGTATCCGCTATAGCTGACCTATACGCGAACGTTGCTTCTTCTTTTTTCAGTTCTGCATTTGCTTTACGTGACCGCATCGGTGTAGCTGCCACGGGCTCACTTTCTTTCAACGCTTTGCTCACTTCGTTGTTATCGTATTTATCGGCCCTTACTTCGTCTGATACTTGTTGCTCAGGTGCAGCAGATGCAACTTGATCTACTTGTTCCGTTGTAACAGCTTCTTCCAATGGCTGCGGTTTTACCACAGGAGATTCCGCAGTGTTGTCCTTTATACCAGGAGTAACTTTCTCTGGTATATTTTCCTCACTTTCACCTGCTTCCGATTGGTCAAGCGATTTCGGTTGCTCTGCCGGTATATCTGTATTTGAAGGTTGCTCAGGTTTACGTTCTTCCGTTTTCTTTTCAGCAGGAGCAACACTTTCTTTGTTTACCGCCAGGTCGTGCGGTGAGTTATTGCTTTGCAACAAACTATATATTACAAATCCAGATACAGCGAGTAAAGCAAGCCCGGCAGCAATACGCATCGGCCATGCCCACATCGGTACAACCTTCTCACGAGGCGATTGTATACGTTCCTTCAACGATGCCTGAAGTGCTTGAAAGTCATCCTCCAGCTCATCGGTCGGTATACTTGCAGCACCCTCCAGTGCCTCGGCCAGGAACGGGTCGCTCAATGCTTTCCGTTCCAGCGCGTGCATCTCGGCTGGCGTCAGTTCACCTTTCAGGTATCGCTCAATATCGTTTTGCAAATCAGCCATGTTGATCCATGCAGATCTTCAGATTTCGTTTACCATTCTGTATATAGCTCTTCACTTTGTTATCGTCATAGCCCGTAAGCTGTACAATCTCTTTATAGCACTTCTGCTGGAGGTAAAACAACTGAACACACTGTTTCTGTTCAACCACGAGTGTATCCATGCACTTCTCCAATTTACTAAGATTTGCCTCTATTTCAGGCTCATCATCCAGATGTAAAACCGCATCGTTTTCCATAACGGAAGGCGAAATTTCTTCGAATCTTTTTCCTTTACCTGCCCGCAGCTGCATCAGGCAGTGATTTCGGGCCGTAACGTAAAGCCAGCTTTTGAAATGGGCGACCTCGTGTTCCTTTAGTGTAACCACGAGTTTTTCGAATATCTGCATCACGGCATCGCGACTTTCTTCTCTGTCTTTCAGGTACTTCAGACACACACCGTATACCAGCGACATATAGCGGTCATATAGTTCTCCCAGCACAACAAGCTCACCATGACGCCTGTATTCCAGCAGGAGGTCGGCATCGGTTAATGACTTATGGACTTTGGAAGAAGACATGTTCGTTTGAAAAATAGAAAAAAAATTCCAACTGGCTTATGGAATCTTTTTACAAGCCGCATCTCACATGCAAAACAAAATATACGGGTTATGAAAAAATATATCTGGATAGTTGCTGTATTGATGATATTCAGTACAGGCTTTGTATCGCCTGAGTCGCGCGTTATTACTGGCAAGGTAACATATGCTAATGACGGAAGTCCGTTACCGGGAGTAACGGTTATACTGAAAGGAACCTCTACAGCAACCGTAACTGATCATGCCGGTGTATATAAAATTACCGTACCGGCTAAAGGCGGCACACTGGTATTTTCATTTATAGGATTGAAGTCTAAAGACATAAAAATCGGAACGGCCGGTACCCTCAACGTTGTGTTGGAGGACGATACAAAGTCGTTGAAAGAAGTTGTTGTGGTCGGTAACGGTGAACGCTCACGCGATCATAAATTATCTTATGCATCAGCACCTATTGTAGCAGACAACTTCGTTTATTATGACGCTGTACCGAGAGAGCCCTGGAACACCGAAGAGTACGATGCTATAAATGAGAATATATTTCACGATGCTATACGCAATCCGCTCTCAACTTTTTCTATTGATGTTGATGCCGCATCCTATAGCAACGTCCGCAGATTCATCAACAATGGTAATCGCCCTCCTAAAGATGCGGTGCGCATTGAAGAGATGGTAAATTACTTTGATTACGATTATGAGCAACCGAAGAGCGATGATCCGTTTGCAGTAGTAACGGAGATATCGTCTGCTCCATGGAATGCAAAACATAAATTGGTACATATAGGCTTGCAGGGAAAGAAGATACCTACTGAAAAATTACCGGCATCCAACCTCGTGTTCCTCATTGATGTGTCAGGCTCCATGGATGAACCGAATAAACTTCCCTTGTTGAAGTCTTCTTTCAAAATGCTGGTAGAAGAACTTCATCCGCAAGATCATGTAGCTATAGTAGTATATGCAGGTGCTGCCGGACTTGTTCTTGAACCAACATCGGGTTCAGAGAAAAAGAAAATCATTGAAGCGCTGGATCGTCTTGAAGCCGGAGGATCAACTGCCGGTGGTGCCGGTATAAATTTAGCGTACGCAACAGCACGCGAGTATTTCAAGAAAGAAGGCAACAACCGCGTTATACTGGCTACGGATGGTGACTTCAATATAGGTGAATCTAGCAACGCTTTGATGGAACGGTTGATTGAAGCAAAACGCCAGGAAGGAATTTTCTTAACGGTGCTGGGCTATGGTATGGGTAACTATAAAGATTCCAAAATGGAAACACTGGCCGATAAAGGCAATGGCAACTATGCCTATATCGACAACATTACCGAGGCACGTAAAGTATTGGTAAATGAATTTGGTGGAACACTCTTTACCATAGCGAAAGATGTAAAATTGCAGATCGAGTTTAACCCGGCACATGTAAAAGCGTATCGTCTTATCGGGTACGAAAACAGAATGCTGAAGAGTGAGGATTTTAACAACGACAAAAAAGATGCAGGCGAACTTGGCTCCGGACATACAGTGACTGCGTTGTATGAAATTATACCGGTGGGTGTTGAAAGTGAGTTCTTCAAAATAGATGAACTGAAATACCAGACAACGAAGATCGATCCGGCCGCAAAAAAATCAGATGAATTGATGACGATCAAACTGCGCTATAAAAAACCGAACGAAGATGTGAGCAAACTCATTGTACATCCTCTACAGGATAACAACATTGCACTTGCCAAAACATCCGACAACTTTCGCTGGTCAGCATCTGTAGCCGCCTTCGGTATGTTGCTGAGAGAATCTGAATATTGTAAGAATTATACGTACGACAATGTAGTAGCACTTGCACAAGGTGCACGCGGTGCAGACAAGGAAGGCTATCGCATCGAGTTCATCAACATGGTAAAATCATTTGGTATGGTGGCGAGTCGTTAATTGAAAAAATATTTCTTTCTGAAAAAGGTGTCTTCTTTCCGGGGCACCTTTTTTTATTTACCTTTTATGTTGGTGGCAGAAAAGATATTGTTCATTCTTTTCTTTAGGGAGATAATTCCACATTTAACTTTGCCGTATAAAGGAATGTGAATTTTGCTTATTTTTAAGACCGCATGGAATTAGAAGAGAACAGTCCAAAACAAAACTATACAGAAGCTGAAAAGCAAACTATCTTTCATGGAGAGTTTATGCCCCACATTAACTCCATGTATAACTTTGCTTACCGGCTTACGCTGGATGCCGATGACGCCAAAGATTTATTGCAGGATACTTATCTGAAAGCCTATCGCTTCATTGAATCTTTTCAGAAAGGAACTAATGCTAAAGCATGGCTGTTTCGAATTTTAAAAAACAGCTTCATTAATGATTATCGAAAGAAGAGCAAAGAGCCTTCGAAAGTAGATTATCAGGAAGTAGAGAGCTATTACAATTCGGAGGAGGTTGACAGGCAAATAACACCCGATCTGCGTGTGGAGGCGCTTAAAGATATGATCGGTGATGAGATATCAAATGCCCTCAACGCTCTTGATGTTGATTTCAGAACAGTGATAATTTTATGTGACCTGGAAGGTTTTAAATATGAAGAGATGGCGAAGATTCTGGATATACCTATCGGAACAGTTCGTAGCCGGCTTCACCGGGCACGCAACCTGCTGAAAGAAAAACTTAGTGAGTACGCTAAACAAATGGGTTATAAAACCGCATAGATCATGAGCAACCCCGATCCGAGCAAGATGAAGCAAGATTGTCCAGAGAAGAACGAATGCCTCAAAATGCTTCAACTCATTTTAGATGGTGAAGCAACTTCCGAACAAAAAGATCATTTCCTGAAAAATCATTTAGAGGAATGCATGCCCTGCTACAAGAATTATCATTTGGAAGTAGCCATACGGCAACTCCTGAAAACGAAATGCTGCCAGGATGCTCCACAAGAATTAGTGGATGACATTAAAACCAAAGTGATTAATAATCTGGCGCGTTGATGGCTGGTAAAGCAATTATTTTTTCAGCGCCATCAGGCTCCGGAAAAACAACGATCGTTAAACACCTGCTCACAGCAAATCCTGACCTCGGATTTTCAATCTCTGCATCCACGCGTGATAAACGCGGACGCACAGAACAGCATGGTAAAGATTATTACTTTCTCACTCCCGAAGAATTCAAACATCATATCGACAATGATGATTTCATTGAGTGGGAAGAAGTATATGCCGGTAATTTTTATGGTACACTCAAGTCCGAGATTGAACGCATCTGGAGCGAAGGAAAGAATGTGATCTTCGATGTAGATGTTAAAGGCGGACTGAATCTCAAAAAATATTTTGGCGACAAGGCACTGGCTATATTTGTAAAGGTACCGTCCATCGAAGTATTGAAAGAAAGGCTGAATGATCGCGGTACAGAAAGTCCCGAAAGTCTTTCACGCAGACTCTTCAAAGCTAACTTCGAAATGTCGTTCCAGGATCACTTTGATATAGTCTTGGTGAACGAGAACCTCGACAAGTCGCTCGCCGAAGCACAAAGTCTCTACAACGACTTTAAAAATAAATAGCACGCACCCTATATTCGGGTTTCAGAAGTTTCAGGATATATATAAAACTCTACATCTTTACTGTAGAGTTTTTTTATTTGTAACCCCATGAAAATAGGACTCTTCTTCGGTTCGTTCAATCCCATTCACATGGGGCACCTTATCATTGCCAACCTCATGGCAGAAACCACCGATCTTAAAAAAGTGTGGTTCGTAGTCTCTCCCCAAAATCCACTGAAGCCCAGCAAGGGATTATTGCACGAGTTTGACCGCTACGATATGGTGCGCGCTGCCATCTTCAACAATTACAACCTCGAGGTATCCGATATAGAGTTTCATCTTCCCAAACCCAGCTATACCATTCACACGCTGGTACATTTGCATGAGAAGTTTCCTGACAAGGAATTCAAGATTATAATGGGCGAAGACAACCTGGCTTCGTTTACCCGCTGGAAAAATTACGAGCGCATATTGGAAGACTACGGACTTTACGTTTATCGCAGACCCAACGTGCAACTTTCAGAGCTCCATTCGCATCCTAACGTTACGTTTGTAGAAGCACCCTTGCTGGATATTTCAGCTACTTTTATCCGGAACTGCATCAGAAATAAACAATCCGTGCGTTATCTTGTTCCCGATGTGGTAGAGGAGATGATTCGTGCAAAGGGCTTTTACCAGGATTAACCTTTTTTACTATACATGCAATTCTATACCCGGTTGGCATTTACTGCAGCGCACGCAGTGCGTATTACGTTTATAATTGGATTGATAGCGCTTGCACCTGCTGTAGTTTTTTCCCAGGGCATTCGTGGTTCTATAGTAGATGAAACAGGTAAGCCTCTTGGCTTCGCCTCTATCTTCGTTAAGCAAAACGGCTCCGGCACCACTGCCAACGAAAACGGCACGTATGAAATAGCACTCGACTCCGGCCACTATGAACTTATATACCAATATCTCGGCTACGAAACACAGGTACGCATTATCGATGTAGACAATGACTTTGTTTCGGTTAATGTAACACTCAAACCACAGGCAACGGTATTACCTACCGTAGTGGTGCAGGATGGCAACGAAGACCCCGCTTATACCATTATGCGCAAGGCTATCGCGAAGGCTAAATATCATACCCAGCAATTGGACAGCTATACGGCACGGGTATATATCAAGGGCGCTGGTAAACTGAAAGACTATCCCTGGCTGGCTAAACGAGCTTTAGAGAAAGAAGGCATTCAAAAGAACCGGGTATATATATCCGAATCGGTGAGCGATGTAAAATATACCCGTCCCAACAAGTTCGAAGAAAAAGTTATCTCTATCCGCAGCGATGGTAAAGACAACAACACTTCGCCCAACCAGTATATATTCGGAAGTTTCTATGAGCCGGAAATACAAGGCACCATTTCGCCATTGGCACCCAAGGCATTCTCGTACTATAAATTTGAATACCTCGGCACGTTCCAGGATCGTAACTATGAAGTAAGCAAGATTAAAGTAACACCGCGTTTAAAAGGCGACAATGTAGTGGAAGGTGTGATCAACATTGTAGAAGGCTGGTGGAGCATTCACAGTCTCGACATCAACACTTCCAAAATGGGTATACAGGTATATATCAAAGCTATATATGCCCCGATAGAAGACAAGGCATGGATGCCCGTGTCGCACCAATTTAAAGTGGAGGGAAGAGCGTTTGGCTTCGAAGCGGAATTTAAATACCTGGCTACGGTCAGCGACTATAAGATCAAACTGAACCCTGCACTGTATGTTGATAACGACAAGATGGAAGTGATCGATGAAAAAGTGCAGAAGGAAGAAGCAAAAAAAATTGCTGCGAACAAGCCAACAACACCCGCAAAGAAAAACAAAGATACAGACAACCTGAAGCAACTGCAGGAGCGACTCGAATCCGGAAAAGAGATTACCCGAAAGGAGCTCAACAAAATGATGAAGGAGTATGAAAAGCAGGAGTTGAAGCGACAGAAAGAACCGGAAGTAATTTCAGACAATACATTTAAGATCGATAGCGGTGCCTATAAAAAAGATTCAACCTATTGGGCCTCGATTCGTCCGGTACCGCTTACGGTAGAAGAAGTAAAGGGCTATCAGAAATCCGACAGCATGGCTGCCGTTGCACGCAGAGCCGAAGAAGGTGACACACTCAAAGCCTCGAAGCACAAAGGCTTTCAACCGTGGGATCTGCTGATCGGTGATACCTATAAAGTATCGAAGCACTCCAACTTCAAAATACATTTCCCGATGCCAGGCTTCAACACCGTAGAAGGCTGGAACCTGGTATATAAAGTCTCCTTCGGAACTATATTACAGGATACCAACAAAACACGCCTCACCATTACTCCGGCATTCCGTTACGCATTCTCACGTGAAGTAGCTTCAGGTAATCTTAAATTTCAATTGCGCAATCAGAAATATAGGTTAGAGCTGGAAGGTGGCCGCTACATAAAACAGTTCAATGCAGATGAACCTATATTACCGATCGTCAATACATTTACTACGTTGTTCCTCGAGAAAAACCTGATGAAGCTATACGAGCGCAGGTATATTGATCTGAATTACCGCAGAAAGCTGAGCCAGTATGTTACGGTAAACGGTGGGCTCTCTATCAACAGACGTTACATGCTGTTTAACACTACGAACGATAAACTGATCGATCGGAAAAGTATAGAGGGGTATACCAGCAATATGCCATACAGTGAAGAATTACCGGCTACCGGGTTCGGCATTCACAACGCTTTGATCGGCTCACTACAGGTAACGGCAAGGCCGTGGCTGAAATACCAGATACGCAATGGCAGGAAATACGAGATCGGAAGTTCGTCCCCTACATTTATGGCCGAGTATCATCGTGGCATTCCGGATGTATTGGGAAGCGATGTGGATTACGACCGTGTAGAGCTTGGTATAAAACATGAGTTCAACATCGGTGTTCGCGGGCATGTAGACGTAGCGTTGCGTGGTGGTGCATTTCTGCAATCGAACAAATTGGAGTTCATGGATTATAAACACTTCCTCGGTAACCAAACGCCTTTTGCTACGGCCGATCCGGTGGGCAGTTTCCGTTTGCTGGACTACTACACGTTTAGCACACGCAAGCAATACTTTGCCGGCAACGTACACTATCATTTCCGCAGGTTTTTGGTTACCAGTATTCCACTGGTGCGCATGGCAGGTGTAAGCGAAAATATATTTGTGAATTATCTCGCCACACCTACTTCGAAGAACTATACCGAGCTTGGCTATTCTATAGATGGTATACTTCGCTTCTTCCGTCTTGAAGCAGTAGCATCCTTTCGCGATGGCAAGTATATGGACTATGGTTTCCGCATTGGTATCAACACAGCTTTTTCAGTTAATTTTTCCGATAATTGATTTAGCCGGTATTGGCCTGCCTGTTCACTTTGTGTAGTTTAACGTCTGGTTAACAGCCTCCATTATACCATGCAGCTTTCTATTGATGATTTCCTGAAACTCCGCGCACAGCTTCCGATAGTTGATGTGCGCTCCGAAGGAGAATATCAGCTGGGGCATATACCCGCTGCACGAAATATACCTATATTAAATGATGCCGAACGTGTAGCCGTTGGTACAGACTATAAACAGAAAGGACAACAGGAGGCTATCAGAACCGGCTTCCGGCTGGTGGGCCCGCGACTTCTTGATATAGTTACCGAAGCGGAAAAAGTCGGAAAAGAAATTCTTGTACACTGCTGGCGCGGTGGTATGCGCTCCGGAAATTTCTGCCAGTTTGTGGGCATGGCCCGTGTTAAAACACATCAGCTTGCCGGAGGGTATAAAGCGTATCGCGCCAAAGCATTAGAGTCCTATAAATTACCATTGCGGTTAACCGTTATCAGCGGCTGTACCGGCAGCGGCAAAAGCGAAATTCTTCGTGCCCTGAAAAATCGAGGTGAGCAGATCATCGACCTGGAGCACCTTGCTTCACACAAAGGCTCTGCATTTGGCGGATTGATGTTACCTCCTCAACCTACTACGGAACAATTTCAAAACGATCTCTTTGAAGAAATTCACAAGCTTGATCTTTCGAGGAGAATATGGATTGAAGATGAATCCATCGCGGTTGGAAAAATTTTTCTACCCGAAGGTTTATGGCGGCAAATGAACAACAGTCCAATCATTGAGATTGATGTTGATAAGACCGTTCGCATCGAACGACTCGTACATGAATATGGTGCTGCGGATAAAGAGTTATTTCTGCAGGCCATGATACAGATTACAAAAAAATTAGGCGGTCAGCACTTTAATGCAGCGCGCGAAAAACTTTTGCAGGATGATATGACTGCAGTTATTACAATCCTGCTCAACTATTACGATAAGGCCTATACCAACGGATTGATGCGCAAAAAACAACGCGTTAAAACTTCAGTTCCGTGGAGCGGAAAAGATGTAGATGCATTTGCCGCAGCATTAACACGCGATGCGGAAGCGTTGTAAATATACTCATGCATTTCGCTCGTAGCGTAGCGCTGTTTCAGTGAAATTAATTTCAATATAGTTTACCGATACACTTACTTTGTAGTATGGAACCAATCAAACTCACGCAATACAGTCATGGTGCAGGTTGTGGATGTAAAATATCTCCGGCCGTACTGGAAACTATTCTTCACTCCGATGCTCCTAAAACTATATTTCCGGAGTTACTCGTAGGGAATGAATCGAAAGATGATGCGGCAGTGTATGATCTTGGCGATGGAACCTGCATTGTAAGCACTACCGATTTCTTTATGCCGATTGTAGATGATCCTGCTACCTTCGGAGCCATTGCTTCTGTGAATGCGATCAGTGATATATATGCCATGGGTGGTGAACCGTTTATGGCAATTGCTATACTTGGCTGGCCCATTAATAAAATACCACCGGAAGTTGCCAAAGGTGTGTTGGAAGGAAGTCGCAGAGTTTGCCTGGAAGCAGAGATGCCACTCGCAGGCGGACATAGCATTGATTGTCCCGAGCCTGTATTTGGTCTTGCCGTTACTGGTAAATTGAAGAAGGAACACCTGAAACGCAACGATACGGCTAGAGCAAACTCGCTGCTATACCTAACCAAACCGCTTGGAATTGGTATAATTACTACAGCGCAGAAAAAAGGAATAGTACAGCAAGCACACTATCAGCAGGCAGTAGACAGTATGCTTACGCTAAACTGGCTCGGTGCTGAGGTTGGTAAATTACCGTATGTAAGTGCCATGACCGATGTTACAGGCTTCGGTTTATTAGGACATTTGTGTGAAGTGTGTGAAGGCAGTGAACTCTGCGCGCAAATAGAATTCAGCAAAGTACCGGTGTTCAATTTCCTGGATCACTATATTGAACAGAAGAGTATGCCCGGAGGTACTATGCGTAACTGGGATAGTTACGGATCCAAAATTTCCGCAATCACTGAGAACCAAAAAGTAATACTTGCAGATCCACAAACCAGTGGCGGACTCCTGATTGTAGTAGATGAAGATCAGCAGGAAGCTTTCGAAAAAGAAATGCAACTGCACGAATACAACCTCAAACCATTCGGGAGACTTGTAGCCAAAGGTTCGCACATTATTGAAGTACTATAGAACGTTTACAGATATAGTATATATCTACATTATTTTACAAATGCCATACTGAGTATACCCAGCAGCATAATGATTTTACAGAAGGTGCTGAGGGCAGCAAAGTCGCGGGTGGTGTCGGCTCGGATCAAACGATAAAGTAATATCAGCAGTGGTATAAAAAGGAATATAAGGAAGTACTCCAACGGCAGTGCCTTATAGAACTGGTTGATCAGTATTACCGTTAGCGCGAATACAGCCAGTATAAAGTATATAACAAACTTGGTACGCCTCAGTCCCCACACAATAGGAAGTGTCCGGCAGCCAAATGTGTTGTCACCTTTCAAGTCTTCCATATCCTTAATGATCTCGCGCACCAGCGTCATAAAAAAAGCGAAGCTCGCATAGATCACGATCAGTGCGCTGCCATGCCGGTATAGCAAATCAACAATCCACACAGACATGCCTGTAAGGAATGCTACAGAGAAATTTCCAATGAACGGAAGTCGTTTGAGGTTGTTCGAGTATAGCCACAGTAAAAAAGCAGAAAGAACATTGAGGGCAGCAATGCGCCACGACAGCAGCAATCCAATAAGTATACCTATACCCGAAAGTACAACGTGAAAAAGTATAGCATACCTGCGCGGTATATTCTTGCCGATCACTACACGCTCGGGCTTGTTAATGTAGTCAATCTTAACATCGTAATAGTCGTTGATGATGTAGCCTGCTGCAGCAATGAGTACCGTAGAAACCGAAAGCAGAAATAACCTTCCATCGTCCAGTGTAGTTCGGTCGACAAGAAAGGCGGCCGTGAAGTATTGCGTTATGCCAATGATAACCAGGTTGCCAAAACGTGTGAGCTTTAACAACGACTCGATAAAAATGCGTGAACGGTTAATAGTTGCCATGATACTCTCATGGCAAATTAACACATAAACCTCCCGGGTTTAAAGTGCCGGGAGGTTTATTAAAGAAGATTTAAAATTTAAGGGTTAGCATGGCCATAAAATTGCGGCCTGCCTGCGGAAAATAGTAGTTCTCGCGGAACTGTTGGCCACCACCGGCATAACCCCACGTATACCCGTTGGATTCATATTCTTCTTCCAGAATATTATTGATGAGAAAGCTCAACGCTATCTCTTTCATAAAGGTCGGGTGCACGGTGTACGAAAAACGCAGGTCATTCACCACGTAGGCATCTATACTTCGCTGTGAGTTGGAAGTGTTATCAAGATACTGGCTGCCTACATATTTGGTAAGCAGCGTTGCTTCCAGATTTTTGAATACTTTATAGTTCAGACCAGAGCCAGCAATTACATTCGGTGAAAACGAGATATCAGTATCACGATGGGTAACACGCACTTCATTATACTCATCGAAGCCTGCTCCATAATCATAATATACTTCTGTAAACTCCTTGATCTTGTTTCGGCTCAAGGTAACGTTAGCATTCCAGGAGAAGCGCTCCGAAATTTTCAGTGCGCCTTCCAGTTCTATACCCATGCGATAACTCTTGTCAACGTTGGTACGGATGGAAGCGCCTACATCATTTACCTGTCCGGTAAGCACAAGCTGATCGCGGTAATCCATCAGGTAATAATTCGCTTTCAGCATATAGTTCTTACCCATGATCTTATACCCTGCTTCCAGGTTTTTCAGATTTTCAGATTTGGGTGTACGGCCCCCGGGAGCATCTACAAAATCATCGCGCACCGGTTCACGATTTGCTATACTATAGGAAGCATACGCCACCTGATTATCGCTAACGGCAAAGGTTACCCCGGCCTTCGGATTAAAGAAATTGAAATCAGCATCTACATTTATTGTATTCTGCTTGTTTTCTATACCCGTTGCTGTATAGGTAACTCTTCTGTATTGCAGATCAACATACGCATTTAACCGATCGGTAAAGCTATAGGTGGTTTTACCATATATATTAAAATCGCGTTTGTCTCCATTGTTGAAGTAGTATTGGTACTCGGTAGGAACTGCAGATACCTGCGCCCATACAATTTGCCCATAGTGATCGCCATCGTAACGATTCCATCCTCCGCCCAGTATAGCATTCAGTTTATCCTTTTCGTAGTTGAGTGAATAGGTAAAGCCGTAGAAATCATTTTTCAGCCAGCGTCTGCGTACAAGATCGGTTGATGTTATGGTTGAATCACCAATCGTTACAGGCGACAATCCATAGTCTGCCAGCTTGTTGTTATAGCGATACTCTTCGTAATATCCTTTACCGGGCGTATAGTGTAACGATACATTCGCTGTAAGTGCATCGGCTAAACGTTGTGAGAAATGGAGTTGATAGTGATCCTGTTTGTAATCATCAACCTGGTTCTTATAGGTATAGGGATTGAACGTGCGGCTATCCGAAGTCAACAGATTGTTTGTCTGCTCTTCGTTCCAGCCTTCGTTCGATGCTGTCATCAACATCGCTTCGGTATCATTTTGCAAACGCGACTGCGGTACACCATACCATGCCTGATAGGTTCTTTCTTTACCACCAAACGTAATGGCTTTGATCATGGTGTTGCCGGAATAGAAACCTGCTGAGAAGTAGTATGACTGTAAATCGGCTGTAGCACGATCAATAAATCCATCGGAATTTATTTTCGATACGCGACCGTCAATTACCCAATGATCGTTGAGTAAACCTGTACCAAAGCTCAGGCTGTTTCGGAATGTGCCGAACGATCCTGCTGACGACATGAGTGTAGCATACGGAACATCGTTGCGTGTATTGGTTTGAAGATTGATGGAAGCTCCAAATGCACCGCCACCGTTGGTAGATGTACCGACACCGCGTTGTACCTGTATACTTTGTGATGATGCCGCTATATCCGGAACATCCACCCAGAATGTACCGAGCGATTCCGCATCGTTATACGGTATACCATTAACGGTTACATTAATGCGGGTTGCATCGCTTCCGCGGATGCGAATGCCGGTATAGCCTATACCTGTGCCGGCATCAGACGTTACTACGGCTGATGGTGTCCAATTCAGCAGGAAAGGTAAATCCTGTCCGAAGTTTTGTTTTTGTATAGCCTCGCGATTTACATTGGTAAATGTAGCCGGAGTTTTTTCATCGGCACGTGTTGCTGATACTACTACTTCGTCTGTCATTACAAACGACTCTTGCAACGCTATGGCTATGTCAACACCAGATGAAGACACGCTGACTTTTTCTGACTTGTCTGCATAGCCGATAAATTTTACCAGCACAGTATATTCACCTGCTGCGATCTTGTCGAATCTGAATCTTCCGAATGCATCGGTTACCGTAGCACGGCTCGTGCCTTCCAGTTGTAGCGTTGCTCCGGTTAACACCTGGTTGTTCTTTGCATCGCGAACACTTCCTGCAATAGAAAACTCCTGCGCATAGACGCGCGCTGACAACAGCATAATTGCTGCCACTAAACATACTTTGTACATTGTTTTAAAATGTGGTTTAAACTAACAGCGCACAGGGGAATGCTCTGCGTACGTTTAACCTTGCCTTCCCTTCGGCCGCATTACCGGCATCAGGTTCATTGGGTATAATCTCAGCCCGTTATATTAAGGCACCCCTTTGTCTTTCGACAGTGCAAAGGTAAATGTATAGAAGTCGATTTTGCAAACCCTTGGGAAAAGCTGCTGGTTGCCGGCTACTGGTTACAGGATAAAAATGCAGAAACAGATGCGCTGATGCGTTGTTTTAGTGTCGGGATAATTTTGCACATTTACAGATGTATTAATTTTTTCTGCGCAGTATGTATAAGGCTATCGTAAATAAAAAATCGTTCGACATCACTTCTTCGGAAGATGGTTTTGTTGTTAATGGTAAACCTGTTGCATGGGATCTTGTAAAAGTTGACGATGGCTATTTTCACATTCTGCATGAACAAAAAAGTTACCGGGCCGAACTTGTCAAGGCTGATCACGCCAGCAAAACATTTACACTCAAGATCAACGGGAAGATTTATACCGTTGCTGTTAAAGACCGCTTCGATCTGCTACTTGAAAAGATGGGCATGAACAACACATCTGCCGGCAAGATCAATTCATTGAAAGCTCCGATGCCAGGTCTCATCATTGATCTGAAAGTAAAGGCCGGAGATACGGTGAAGCAAAACGATCCGCTGCTCATTCTCGAAGCCATGAAGATGGAGAACATCATCAAGTCGCCAGGCGAAGGCGTGGTAAAACTGGTGAAGATCAAGAAGGGCGACAGCGTTGAAAAAAATCAGGTGCTGATCGAATTTTAAAATTTTCGCTCTTCGCTTCGCGATTTCGTTTTTGTAATTTTTTCCTGCACATAGACCAACAGTGTTATCAATCTCAATGCAAGGTTGATCGTGTCGAAAGTTCATTCTCAGCTGCTGTACAAAAGCAGTGATCCGTGTTGCTGCATGTATTCTGCGCAAAATAAAGCTGTGTACTGCATCGGGAATTTTACAAAGCCCTGTGCTTTGAATATATTGCGCCAATTTCGCTGCATAACCAATCCAACTTACGAATGAAGTACAAACGTATCCTCCTCAAACTCAGTGGAGAAGCATTACAAGGCTCGTCCAAGAGCACAAACATAGACCCGAATGTGCTGGAGCAGTATTGTGAAGAGATCAGAACCATAAAAGATCAGGGTGTTGAAATTGCGATCGTGATCGGGGGAGGAAACATCTTCAGAGGCGGCCAGGCAGAAGCACTCGGAATTGATCGCGTGCAAGGTGATTACATGGGCATGCTTGCTACGGTAATCAATGCGATGGCCTTGCAAAGTGCACTCGAACGGCATGGTATGTTTACCCGCTTAATGGCCGGTATAAAAATGGAACAGGTGTGTGAACCATTCATCAGACGCAGAGCCATACGCCACCTTGAAAAAGGACGCATTGTAATTTTTGGTGCAGGTATTGGTAATCCTTACTTTACTACAGACTCTACGGCAAGCTTGCGTGCTATAGAAGTTCAGGCAAGTGTTGTATTAAAGGGTACCCGTGTAGATGGTGTTTATACCAAAGACCCTGAGAAGTTTCCGGATGCAGTGCGGTATAACAAACTGTCGTTCCAGGAAGCGTATGAAAAAAATCTGAACATCATGGACATGACAGCCTTTACACTATGTAAAGAAAACAAGCTGCCGATCATTGTGTTCGACATGAACAAAAAAGGCAATCTGCTGAAAGTTGTAAACGGTGAAGAAGCCGGTACATTGATCAGCTAATAAAAA
>CAMLLI010000010.1 GCA_946480685.1 uncultured Flammeovirgaceae bacterium
CTAATTTAGTGGTAAATATCCTATTTACCGCCCGTCTGACTGCGCGTGTCGAAAGTTTTTTCGATATACTTCATTACCGAGGGTCGGCTTGATTTTTTAGAAGCTGCTTTTATCCGGTTCACTGTTTAAACGTTCAACAATATTTATCGGGCTTTCATATCTGAAAGCTATTCTCACTCCTGTTGGATGCGCAATATGGTTACCGACCATGGTTTAAACATATATTCGAAGTTATTCTTAAAACCTGTAAAATTTCTTTCTACCGGGATATACTGCAACGGATGCTCCAGCGAGTTTTCAGCAGCGGGCTCATCGGCAGAAAGTGTAAATGTTTTGCCAACACCCGCTATAGCTTTACCGGTTTTCAATTCGACTACTGTGCGAACAGGCTCTTTACCGGCATTAACAACCTTCACGATAATTTCACCGGTTTGTTCATCGGTACCGGCTATACTAAAGAAGGTGCGCGGCTCTGTATAAGTCATCAATAGTTTTCCATCGAGGTAACATTTAATCGAGGTATAGCGCACCCGTAACTCAACAGTATACCAACGATTGGTTTCGATTGGACTTTCAAGCGTAACAGGTTGCGTCACCATAGCATCAGCACCATTCGTTACCATCTCAAAGGCACTCACGCGATTCCACCAGGCACCAATGTGTGCACGCAGGTAATTGTTACTGTCCTTTATGGCAATGGGTATCATAAACGCATTCGGGCCACCGGTCTTTCGTGCTTTCAAACGTAATGTGTATACATCCGGCATTTTGTTTTGCAGGATAGCCATAGGCCATGCACCGTCCGCGGTCTGCGCAATGATGCTGTCTCCTGCAATCCACTTTCCTCCTTCTGTTTTCCACTCGTTTTTACGATTGACGAGATCGGCTCTATAAAGAACTTTCGTATTGCCCGTATCAAGTATCTGTATATCCTTAAACTCTGCGTACGTGTCCCATGTGCTTAGCCCTATATTTCCGCTATACTTCGCTACCGGAGTTGATGTTGAGGAATGAAATGTTACCGATGTCTCAATATTCTCAGAGGCTTTATGATCGTTCATCATTTTTATAGCATAGTACGATGTACGCGCAAAGCTTGCAGCATTATCAAATCGAATGAGATTTACCGGCCAGTCGGTATCATTTATATTCTCGAGTAACGGTGCATAGCTGCTCATAGCAACAAGATCTCCGTTGCGTTCCATTCCCATAATGAATACTGCATCGTTGAGCGCTGCCAGCATATTGCCGCTGCCTACACCGCTGTTGCATGCATACTCGCCTACATATAGCTTCCAGTCTTTGCGCGGATATTTATCGTACCAGTCATGATAAATCATCGGCCAGTATACGGCTTTGTACGCATGCTCATCGACAATATCCGTCTTCGTGACGGCATCGATGGTTGGCTTGTGTACGTGTGCTATACCCGTGCTGGTTATTACTTCCAACTGCGGATACTTCTCTTTGATCGCTTTGTAAAATAGATTGAACCGTGCTGCATAGCGTGTGCCTACTTGTTCGTTTCCCACTTCTACATAGCGAAGCGGAAATGGCTTCGCATGCCCATTCTTCGCGCGCACCGCTCCCCATTTGGAATCGGCTGGTCCAATCGCGTATTCGATGCCATCGAGTATATTTTGTACGAGTGCAGGAATCTTATCGTCCGGAAGATATACCCCGGATCGCATCTCGCACGATACACCACAGTTAAATACATACATAGCATCGGCTCCTATATCTTCACAAAACTGCAGAAACTCGTGATAGCCTATACCATCAGAAGACCAATATCCCCAGGGACTATACGTACCCGGACGTTCTTCAACAGGCCCCAGTGATCGTTTCCATTCCGGTGCGCTCTCCGTGCTGATGCCTTCTACAAAACATCCGCCCGGCCAACGCACAAACGCAGGCTTGAGATCAGCGAGGTAATTTGCCAGATCGGTGCGCATACCATTCAGTCTGTTCCTGAATGTCTTAACAGGGAACAGCGAAACAAAATCAAACCAGATGGTACCCGATGATCCTACGGTTAAATAAAACTTTGCTTTCGCATCGGAAGCTGTTGCTGTCAATGTACAGGTATATTTTTTCCATGACGACTGCTTTACATTATTGAAGGTATAGGAAGCAAGCACACGACCATCCGATGCGCGTAGCGATGCCGTAACCGGTCCTTTGAATTTTGGCGCACGTATATATACCGTGAGGTTATAGGATTCACCTTTATCAACCCGGATTCCCCAAAAACCCTCATTTACAACGGACACACTATCCGCCCCTCCGACTGATTGGACATCGAGCTGCAAAGCATGCGGTGTAGCAGTATGAAGCGGCACTTTCGTGGATAATGACAACGTTGCTTTTGCATTACCTGTAGCTTGCATCGACCACGCAGGCCACAACGACTTAGCTTCCCACGGCATCTTCCAGTCGCTCACTTTCTTCGTTGCAAAGTGCGGTGTACGGGGCGGTATAAGCCAACCGGAATCAAGTGTACAACCAGGAGGTATATTGCTTTCTTCAAAACCTCTGTTCTGAATAAGCTCAGCATACAGACCGCCTTCTCCCCCGTGACTTATCTCGTCGAAAAATATACCGTGCAAACGTGAAGATACTTTTGCTCCGGGGTGTCCCGTGTCTACTACCAATGTCGCATCTTGTGCTATTGAACGTAGCGGCAACATGAACAAGGTAACATATATTACAAATTGGAGATGCGGCACGACATACTTCATAAAATCGGATTGTAAACGTGTATACGGATGATATATATAGCAACGTATTATGAGAGGTATACGGAATAGCTATAATTTATTTCAAAGATATAGCAGCCGCTCCCTGCGGCTGCCTATCCATTCTTCAATTAAACCAAACCAATAAATTCTACCCAATCTATTGATGCAATAAAGTAAGCTTCAAATAAAAGCGCCTGCTTTACTGATATTGACTGGTGCTAATATTATTTTATCTGCTTCTCAAGACTATAGATCGCGGGCATATTCAGGAGATATAGCCCAATATTATGCATGTGGCTTTCGGAGTACATTTTAAATTCTATAACGCAGAAACTGCACGTGCCAACGTGGATTTCTCTAACGTCCAGATCGGGAGGCAAACATCAAAATTAAGCTGATTTTAGCTTTCATTGATACTATTTTATCCCGACTCTTGAATTTCATTAAATAATTATGAATATTTTGTACTGATTGAATTTTACCCACCTATGAAAATTCTACCGTTCAAAATTCCCAAGACTTCGCAGGAGTCTTTTCGTTTGCAGGAGGATCGCGAACCACACTTTTACGATTACCTGCATCAGCATCCGGAGGTTCAACTTACGTTGATTCTGAGCAGCGAAGGAAAAGTTATAGCAGGTGATTATATAGGAGCGTTCAAACCCGGTGATATATTTCTGATTGGTCCGAACCTGCCACATGTATTCAGGAACGACTCGCGCTACTACGAGCAGGCCGATCTATCCATTGCACATTCCTATACGGTATTCTTCGAATGGCAATCGTTTGGAGAAAAATTCTTATCGCTACCGGAATTGAAGCGATTGCAGGAATTCACAAAAATATCCGAACGCGGCCTATATATTAAAGACCCGGTTCGCAGTCGCATATCGCAGTTGATGAAGCAATTGTTTCGAACAAGCGAAATGGACCGCCTTATCGTATTGCTCAAGATCCTGAATATACTTTCGCATGCTGATAGTATCGATCCGCTGGCATCGTCTGGTATATATAATGAGTTTGATGAGATCGATGGCAAGAAACTCGCAGATGTATACCGGTTCACGATGAATGAGTATCATCGTAAAATTCATCTGGATGAAGTTGCTGATATCGCCAACATGACGACTAATTCATTCTGCCGATACTTCAAAAAACGTACGCGTAAATCATATATAGACTTCCTTACGGAGATTCGAATTGGACAGGCCCGAAAATTACTCCAACAAAACGATCTGAGTATTTCGCAGATATGCTTTGAAGTGGGCTTCAATAATCTCTCGAACTTCAATCGTAAATTCCGGGAGCTGTGCGAGATTACGCCTACGGAGTTTAGGAGGTCGCAGGGGTGATTTTTTGAAATAGGAGTAAGAAGTAAGAAGTAAGAAGTAAGAAGTAAGAATAAATCCATTGCACGGAGTACGCAGAGAAGACACCAAGGTTACTAAGTGTTATTCTTCTTCTGATTTTTTTCGGATAACGACTAACGATTAACTTATAACGGATAACAACTACACATCTACGGTGCAAACTTCCATGTAGATTTATAGTCTTCCTTTAGCGGCTGATTGGTAAGTATAGCGCGCACGATCTCTACGGGGATGTTTCCTTCCTGGAGGATGCGGTCGTGAAAATCTCTCTCTGTCATTTTACCGGAGTCTACGAGTTCTTTTTTGAGACCGTAGAATTGTAGTCCTCCCACCATATAGGCAATCTGGTATAGCGGACCGTAGCTTCCCATGAACGAACGTCTTACTTCTGCAGCAGCGTTGGCGTACTCGTGTCCTACACGTTCCACCAGGAAATCTATACATTGCTGCGGAGTCATTTTACCGAGGTGATAATTGAGCGAGAAGATTATACGCGCACATCGGTGCATACGCCAGAACAACATCCCGATACGATCTTCCTGAGTACGCGGAAAATTTTTGTCCCATAGATTGAACTCCCAGTATAGCGCCCATCCTTCAATCCAGAACGGTGTATCAAAAACATGGCGATACGGTTTATACCGTTCATTCATATACATCTGCAAGTGATGACCGGGTATTAACTCGTGCTGTACCGTAGCGCGTGAGAAGTGCGGATTATTACCGCGCATGCTCATCATCTTCTCGCGATGTTCCATGGTATAGGTAGGATACGAAATGATGATCTCCTCTCCTCCCAAAAAGAATGGATTTACCTTCTGTGCTTCCGGAGACATCATGCGCATGCGCCAGGTCTCTTTCGCCAGTGCCGGTATGGTAACAAGATTACGCTGCTCTATAAAACGAATCGCTTCCTCGGCAAGTGAATCTACCAAAGCCGGTTGTTGTCCTGCGGGAACATAGGTGTTCTTTACTTTCTCCATCGCAGCTTTCCAGTTGTTACCGAAGCCCATGGCCTGCGAGGCTTTCAACATTTCAGCATCACACCACGCAAATTGTTTCTGCGCTATCGCGATGATCTCTTCAGGAGTATACGATATAAATTCAGTCTGCAAACTTTTTATCAACGCATCACGCCCTATAGGTCTTCCTATAATACCGCTGCCATCATCTTTGATGGAAGTATTCACATAGTGTTTTTTGAGAAACTCTTCGTAACGCTTCAACGTAACCCACAACGTATCGTAAGGCTTTTGCACCCACCAGGTAAACTGCGGATCATATGCATTATAAAACTCGTACGACTCTTTGAGATTTTCACGCAGTGACTTAACTACTTCTGAAGCTTCATCTGCCTTCTGCCAGCTTGCGTATGGTGTGGCTTTACTGATCTTGTCCTGCGAAGCTTTTATAGCACCCAGCATATCGTCAAAGCTCTTGGCGAGCACCATGGCGTTGGGTGTTGCGCCTCGTCTGCGTTCACGGATAAAGGTATAGATCGGTGCAGCGAATTCTGTAACGTACGCTACTTCCTCAAAATCTTTTTGTTTGATCTTCAGGAAGTATAGCTCTTTGTCAATCTGATTTTTCAGCAATATATAGTCTACCTTTCCTTCCTGCGACAACTTATCAAATGTAACTTTCTTCAGCGCATCGTTCCAGTCACCATAGAACTTTACAAAACGGTCGTAATACTCGGCAGATTCGCGTATAGTATATTTCCGCATCAAGGCATATTTGTCAGCCTCGAACTGACTGATCATTTCATACAGCTCGTTGCCATAAACGGATGGAATACTAACGCAGCAAAAGAATATTACCTGTAATAAAGATTTACGCAGACGCATGCACAGTGTGGTTCTTATATGCTAAAGTTAATGAGAATGCCGGAAGTTAAAAGTATATACCTGAAAAGCTTCGCGATTTATTGTCTTACCATGCGCACACCGTACACAGGCCCCGCCTGCTGTTGTGGTTTGGCCTGAAACGTTACAGTCACAGACTTTTTCCCTTTGGTGAGCGCTGGCGGTACGGCATATACTATATCGTAGAATTTACTGTCTTTATACTTGTTGAGATCTTCGCTGGTGATTTTGATTCCGTCTACGAGTATATCAAAGTTACGGCCGCGATTGTCCATGCCCCAGTACGTTGCCGTTAGGTTGTGTGTAGCGCTGGCATCTACTTTCATAGTGAATACCAGGTTACCACCATCGTTCGCTACTCTGAATTTACGTGTATGCGATTCGCCTGTTTCAGTTTTCTCACCTGTGAAATTGTGGTCACGCTCCGGTTGCATTTCGCCTACGCGCAGGTAGTCCGTTGTGCGTTGTTCGAGGGCGTATTCCTGTTTCTTTTTCTCTTCATATAGTTTCTGCTGCTCCTTCCAGGTTTGAGGTGTAAATACATCCCAGTATACATTGTAGTGCTCATCGTCCAATTGATAGAAGGGCTGTAACGTTACATCTCCCGGGAAGCCAGTCTTCTGAGTCTTGAACGTAAGGGGATCCGATGCATCCTGCTTCAGCCATTGCTTTACATCGGCATCGCCCGTTACAAGCACCGGTATACCGTTCATCGGATCAGGTTCTTTTGTTCCAAGATTACCTGCGAGCAGCACGGGACCATAGAAGAAAGCTTTGCGTGAAGCATTATCTGGCATAGCCATGCTATATAGTGAAGAAGGAAGTGTCAGTTCGATAACGTCACCATTTTTCCACGGATTCGTCAATACCCAATAGCCTTCTTTATCGACTGCTACATTTTGTGTAGCCTTACCGTTGATTTTAATAACCGGAGCCGCCTGCAACCAGTACGGCTTACGAATGCGCACCGGTATAGATTGTGGCTTTGTTGTGTTGATGGTGAGTTTTACCGTTGGATCAGCCGGCAGGTTTGCATTCAGTGTAACCTGTAATCCTTTATCCTGCCAGTTGAGCTGGGAAGGAATGAAGAGGTTTACATACAAACTTCCATCCTTTCCTTTGAAATATATACTTTCGCCATACTTCACATGGTTCTCGATGCCCGACCCTACGCAACATGTAAACGTATGGAACTGATCACTGAATTCCTTGCGCGTACCCATGCGCAGCGGCACAAAGTAACACATCATACCATCGTTATGATTTTGGGATGCAAGTATATGATTGTATAGCGCACGTTCATAAAAATCCATATACGATGCGGATGGCTGCAAGGCAAACAGGTGCCGCGTAAGCTTCAGCATGTTATAGGTATTGCAAGTCTCCATGGTATTATCGGTGAGCTTGTCGTTGAGTACATCGGGCTTGCTCAGATACTCATAGTTACTATTGCCACCCGGAGCAAAGGTGTGATGCTTGACTATCGTTGTCCAGAAAAAATCAGCGATGTCAAAATCTTTTTTCTCGCCGGTAAGCTGATAACGTCTTACCGTACCAATTGCTTTTGGAATTTGTGTATTGGAATGTTTACCCGGCAATACATCTACACCCATGGCGAGTGAATCCAGTATACGCTTGTCATGGAATTTATAGGACAAATCAAGATACTTTTTATTTTGGGTGAAGGCATATGTATTCACCAGTACCTCATTCATACCACCGTACTCGCAGAGTAACATTTTTTGAAGTTGCTCATCGTTCAGGTTCTTTAGTATCTCGCCTGTCCAATCGGCAATACCTTGCTCGACCTTTAACGCTTTATCATTATTGCAATAGAGGTATGCATCCAGCAGACCTGCCATTACTTTATGTACGGTATACCAGGGCGACCAAGCTCCGTTCAGGTCAAATCCGCGTGAGCGTATATTTCCCTGCGATACTTCGAGAAACACAGTGTCCTCTTTCGGTATAGCTCCTACATAACCAGTCTTGCGTGCTTTCTGACATTCCTCCAGTTCATCCACTATATAATTTACCCGTTTGAGATACTCGGGATCTTTTGAGACACCATAATGCATGGCGCAGGCTGACAGGTAATGTCCTAATGTGTGCCCCGCCAGTCCGGAATCTTCCCATCCACCGTACTTCTTTCCTTTGGGCTGAAGTCCTGAATGCGATCTGAACTGAGCCAGCAACCGATCCGGTTCAATCACCAGTAAGTACTTCAGATCGGCATCCATCGCCTGCTTGAACGGGCTGTCCAATATTTGTACTTCGCTGAGATGAAAGGTATAGGCTTTAATATCCACGATCGGCTTAATTCTGACGCGCTCGTTATTCACTTCGGGCACATAGGACTGTGCCACAGAAACATGAGCCAGCACTACCAGTAACAGGTATATAGAGAGTCGCTTTATATTCATATCGGGTTTAGGATATATAGTATATTGATGTTAGCAGCTGGTTATTCTACGATACATTCCATAAAAACTCCCGAATTATCTTTAGGTAACGTCACCTCCAGACGCAAGGCCTGCGTGGTTACGGGTTCGAAAGACACCGTTGAGTATATATCTTTATTTACCTCGTAGGTTGTTTTATTCTTTACCGGTTTCCACGATTCACCGTCTTTGTATAGCAATCGCCAGCCGGCCGGTATACGGCATCCGCCAAAAGGACCGTCATCAAACCAGTATACTTTGGAGGATGTAACGGAAGCTGGTTTTTCAAAATCATACTGTACCCATTGCACAGTATCTTTCATGGGCCACCAGTGATAAAATATTACCGATTGATCATTGGAGTTCTTCGGTTCCATCTGATCGTTCAACGCCATCAATGTTCGTGTACGATGCGATGCCGTAATCTTGCTGCCAGATGCAACGGTTGGGGCAGGCAACGGCTGTGCTGCATCGGGCTTCTCGGGAATCCAAACCATCATCTCTCCGGCACCACGGTGTGCCCAGGCGTAATACGGAATCAATTTAACTTCGGCATTTGCCATGGTAATGTCTTTTGCATTGAGACGCGATGCAGATTTACCGGCTCCCTCAATTTCATACAAACCTTTTAACAGGTTTGCATCAAAATTACCTTTAAGCGGTGATGCTGAAGCAAGCACAAGATTGAGTACGCGATTGTCTTTGTTATCAGGCCACTCTGCGCAATATACCAGCGGGCCGCGTTGTATAGCGAGTTTACCGCGGTCGGCTTCTACTTTCGGATTGGCGGCTATTCTGCGAATCGGCATCGGGAGTTGCACATGAATGCGATCTCCCTTCTTCCACTTCCGGTTCAGCACCAGGTATCCCTGCTGCAACGTAAGGGCTACCGGTTTATCGTTCAGAAATACTTTGGGTTGCTCCGTATAGGAATCACTAAAGGTATACAGATCACTCGGCATCGGCTTGTTTATAGCCCAGCCTGGTATCCGCACGCGCACGTCAAAGGCTGTTGTCTTTTCAGGCCGGACCGTAATCTGTATGTCACCATCCCACGGGTAGTTTGTTCTCTGTTCGAGTGTTACGGTGTTATCGGGCAATTTGAATTGTGCACTGCCGGCAGCAAATAAATTTACATATAGCGACTTATCCTTTTGCGCATAAAAGTATCCGCCAACAGAAGGCACAAAGCGTGCTACATTTCCCGGACAACAGGCACAACTGAACCACGGACTTCTCGCATGTTGTCCACGTGACTCCAATGGATTGGGATAAAAGAATTTATCACCAGTAAGTGCAACACCTGAAAGAAATGCATTGTATAGCGTGCGCTCGAGTACATCGTAATACCGGGCATCACCGTGCATGAGGAACAAGCGGTAGTTCCAGTATACATTCGCGATGGATGCACATGTTTCATTATAGGCGGACATGTTGGGAAGTTCATACGGTTTTCCGAATGCTTCACCATGCCCCGTGGCGCCTATCCCGCCCGTCAGGTATATCTTTTTGGAAACAACATCTTCCCATATATCATCAATGGCTTTTATATAAGAAGGATCGTGGGTAAGCGCTGCTATGTCTGCCATACCGGCATACATATAGGTAGCACGCACCGCATGTCCCACGGCTTCATGTTGATCAACCACGCGGAGATGTGCCTGATTATATTCATCCTTGCCTGGACCGCGTACATCGAGAAAGAACTTGCCGGTATCCAGGTATTTCTTATTGCCGGTTACCTGGTATAATTTTGCCATGGCAAGCTCGATGATCTGGTGACCGGGGTATATATGCAGTTTATCCGGACCAAAATCTGCGCATACACGATCTGCCGCACGAATCGCTATATCCAGGAAATTCCGTTTACCCGTAGCATGATAGTGGGCCACGGCCGCTTCAATGAGATGGCCTATATTATATAGTTCATGACTGAGATCTTCTTCTTTTTCCCAACGCTTTGAACCGGCCCACTCGTGCGCATGATCGCCCATGATGGTGCGGTTGGTATATATATAGCCGTCCGGTTCCTGCGCTTTGCCGATCAGGTCAATCAGTGAATCCACTTTTTTCTCCAGGGCCGGATCGCGAAATATCTGGAATGAATAGCAGGCACCTTCGATGATCTTGTAAACATCCGTATCATCAAAGGTAAATTCTGTGCAGAAGTTTCCGGTCTTTAACCCGGCCGCGATCTCGAAATTTTTAATGCGCCCTGTCTCACGGCATTTCGCCAGCGTAAACGGAATCGTTACATCATGATTGGTTTTAATACGCGGAGCCCAAAAGTTATCGGAGAGTTTTACCGATGTAAAAAGTACAGGATGAATCGGATAATCTCCATGCTGGGCTTGCAAGACACGTGGGCTCGTCCACAGGCTCAGTAGAAAAAGCAAACTTAAAATGGCAGGTTTATTCATATCGTTTAGCGTCTATGGTGTAGCTGGATGTATAATCAGCATTCACTATTCACAAACCTACACCAATACCCAAACGTTTTTTTTGTTGATCTTATCTTTTGCTGGTAAAATATTATCATTCAAAATACAACAGTCGCGTGTCGCCCTATCACACCATTCGCAACGTTATACGCGCAATTCCTGACTTTACAGTATATCGAAGAAAATTACCTTTCCTGTTATTTCCACTTCTTTCATCCGCGTATTTACTTTACTATTTGTATTACCTAATTTGCTTCGCGCTTCCTCCTACCGGAATGGATAAAGAAAATACATCTGTACTATACAAAACGGCACGTCTCGCTTCCATCCTGGGACATCCGTTGCTCACGTTACCTGTATTTACCACGCTGCTGGCATTTAATCTGTTTGATCCGTCCAAAGCTACCTGGGTATCGCTCCTGATCGTTGGCTTTATTGTACTTCCGGTAACGGTTAGAAATTATATCAAGACCAAACGAAAGGAGTATACAAACTTCGATATATCGGATCAACACCAGCGCCAATCGTTCTATCCGTTTGTCATTGCGCTGACAGCGTTCGTAACCGCAGTACTATATTTCACACCGGGAACAGAATCGTTTTTCACAGGCACCTGTATACTTCTTGTTTTGCTGATCGCATCGGCATTGATCAACCGCGTGGTCAAATGTTCACTGCATACTTCTGCATCCATTTATCTTGCAACGGTGCTATGGCAGTTCTCCGTAGCAGGGAGCATCGCTATGTTTGCTTTTACAATCATCATTGCGACTTCACGTCTTATTCTGAAGCGCCATACAATTGTTGAGATTATTACCGGAGCAGCTACCGGGTTTACAGCAGGGATAGCCAACAACTATTTTCAACGATAGATTTAGTGCACGGCAGCTAATTGAGACACGGTTAGTCTTCTTCTGTTTTTTGCATATATACTTTCAGTACTTCGTATTGCAGGCGTCCAGCCATAGGGTTGTCTGATGCACCGTTGAGCATGACCAGCATGTACGCAAGACGAGAAAGCTTCCACTCTTTCCGTACAGTATGCGCATTATTGTCGGAGACATAAATCGGTTTGAAATGATCGTTCACCGGCAAACCGTTATAGGTACATACCTGCATGGCACGTTCTACGGCAGCACATATTTCATCACACGGATCAAACCCGATATCGACAAGCGACCTGGTATTGAACATGAGACTTTGCTGATGTATAGCATCTTCAACTGCATCCCACGGAGCATTGCCCAAAAACTGCCGCACTTCCAATGTATTCACTGACATAGTATCGGGATTTAATGTGATCGTACAGAAATTTGTAAAAATATATGCCGGGCTGATGATTTTCCTTCATGCAAATCCCTTGCTGAAGGATGGATTTCGTTCCTCAAAAAAATCCCGGCCGGTCTTTATTTATAACTAAATATAATACACCCTGAGTATATTTGCATCCTGCTTTAATTAATCTCTATGCATCTGAAACGATTTTATTTTAACCCGGTGATGCTGTCTGTTGTGACAGCCGCGATGTTGTTGTACGGCTGCAACCGTTCATCCCAGAATTTGAATTCCTCCGAAAGCATTAAACCCGAAACGATGAACTATATAGAAACTTTTCAGGCTGATGTTTGCGACAAAATTCTGCTGGAGTATTACAACAAAATGTCGGATGAGCGTGATAACATCGCTCCACATAAACAAGCTGTGATCACTGACACCGACACCATCAAAAAAATCATTGACCTGATCCACGCCTTCCCCGACAAAGGTGACATGATGGTTAAGATGGGCGATGTCCCTGTATTGAAAGTTACGCTGATCTACAAAGATAAAGCTGCATTTTTCAAATACTATGAAAACTCGGTTCAGACTCCCGCAACTTCTTTCTACTCTACTCCACCCAAAGAAGAAAAACTTCTGTATGAGTTGCTGATGGCCGCAGTGAATTCATAAGTTCACGGCTATATATATACTTCGTAACACAGCCGATCACTCCATGGGAATAAGTTTGTTTTTAATAGCATACTTTACCAGTTCGGCTGTGTTCTTCAATCCGAGTTTATCGAGTATATGCGTCTTATGCGTATCTACCGTTTTGGTACTGATGAACAGCTGATCAGCAACTTCCTTATTACTCTTTCCATTCGCTACAAGCGCCAGCACTTCACGTTCGCGCTTGGTAAGGTCTGTAACCTTTAAACGTTCTTCGGTTTGGAGCGTGCTCTTCTCTTTTTTATAGAAGTCTTCAAACACGAGACTCGTAATAGCTTCGTTAAAATATTTACCGCCCTGGTGCGCCATGCGAATGGCATCCAGCAAAATATTGCGCTCTACATCCTTGGGTAAATATCCATCTATACCCGACTGAATGCCGGCCGTTACAAATTCTTTCTTTACCTCCATGGACAGGAGTATAATTTTAATCTTGCTGTTGCGTTCTTTGATCCAGCGTGTAGCTTCAATGCCCGTCATGCCTTTCAGCATAATGTCCATGAGTATAACATCGGGCATGAGTATATTTACTTTGTTCACGGCATCTTCGCCACTCGAGAGCGCTCCCACCACCTGTATATCATCCACCTGTTTCAGCATGATTGCCAACGCATCACGAACCAGTGTGTGATCATCTACCAACAATACTTTTATGCGTTCTGTCTTATTCATCGGCTAAAAATCTTTGTATCCACTCCACCAGGTATGTATCATCAAAAGGTTTTGTAAGCAACAGGTCTGCTCCTGCTTCTTTGCCCATGCGTGCACTCTCTTCACTGGCATCGGCTGTCAGCACGATCACAGGAACTGCACTATATTTTTCACTGGAACGGATTTTTCGGATCAGCGAAAGGCCGTCCATCTCAGGCATCAGTAAATCGGTAATCACCATATCAGGAATGCGCGATGCCATCGTATTCAGCGCATGCACGCCATTTGCAGCGATATGAACTTCGTATCCTTCCATTTGCAATATATCGGCTATACTTTCCGCCAATGGTTTGGTGTCGTCAACGATCAGAATATACTTCATATCAGCCAACCGGAATAGTAACGGTAAAAACTGTGCCTTCACCAGGTTTACTCGATACAGCAACCTCTCCTCCGATCAGGTCCACAGCTTTCTTTACAATGGACAGACCCAGCCCTGTACCTTGAATTGTTGCGACATTGGTACCGCGATGAAACGGGTCGAAGATCTTGGGCAATTCCTCTTCGGGAATCCCCAATCCTTCATCACGAACCTGCACGATCAGCATTTTACCTTCTTGCCGTCCATCCAGGTAAATATCAGTTTTACCCGGTGAGAATTTTATAGCATTGCTCAGCAGGTTAATAAATACATTGCGCAGTAAATCAACATCGGTCTCAATTTCATACTGCTGCAAATTCAAGGTGCGGTGAATGGTATGCGAATGCTTGAAGATATTCTCTACTTCTTCCTGTATACCGGCGAAGAAAGTCTCAATATTTACTTTGCGTTTTGATATCTGAATTTTACTTTCTTCCGCTTTGCCCAGCGTCAGCACTTCTTCGAGCATGTGTGTCATGTGATCAACCTGCTCCGAGACAACTTTTATCTTACTATCAATAGCATCGGGGCTCATACGACTTTTATACTTTTTAATGTGGTTAACGGATAGACGTATCGTTGCGAGCGGGGTTCTGAATTCATGCGACACCATGGAAGCGAACCTGCTCTTTAATGTAACAAGTTCCTTCTCTTTTTCCAAGGCCGCCTGCAATTTATGCGTGCGTTCCTTTACCTTTTCCTCGAGGGATTGCCGGTATTGTGTAAGCTCTGTGATGTCTTGTCCTACTGCGAGCAGGCCGGTAATTTCTCCGGAAGCATTTCTGCGCGGTGTTGCACTAAGGAGGAGAATGAGTTTATTACCGGCACGATTTACCATCGGGAATTCATAGTGACTAACCGGATAGCCTTGCAATACGGATCGCATCATAAGCTCCGTATCTTCCCAATCGTCTTTACTCACAAGTAACTCAAGCAGCTTCTTGCCAGATGCATGCTCTTTGCTATAGCCGGTAACCGAAACAGCCAGTGTGTTCCATTCATTCACACCGCCATTGGCATCTATACCGAAGATGACTGCATTGGCACTCTCGATGAGTTCTGACAGCTCCTTGGCGATGGTTGTAATTTTTCGTTCGTACTCTTTGAGAATGGTAATGTCGGTTCCTACGGCAATGAATTTTGCCAGTTTACCACGCTGATCAAACACCGGGTTGATGTTGATCTTCATCCAGAATTTACGTCCGTCTTTTGCATAGTTAAGAATCTCTTCGGTAACGGAAACACAGGCTTCTGTTTGCCTGCGGATACGCTCTAATGTTGCAGCATCAGTTTCCGGACCGTTCAGTACATCTCTGATTTTCCTGCCCTGTATCTCGGTTAATCTATACCCGGTTAGTTTCTCAAAACTTTCATTTACCCATTCTATATTTTCCTCTGCATCAAGAATGGTTACGAGACTATCGGTAGCACTGGCCACGAGCGAGAGACGCCTGATCTCGTTGTTGGCGCGTGTGAGTATATCTATATCCTGCATCGCCCCGATCATACGTACCGGACGGCCACTCTCATACAAAATATAGCCTCTGCTGAAAACATATTTATAGGTTCCATTGGCACAACGGAACCTGTAGGTTGCACTTGTATTGGACTCGCCTCGTGTTACCTCGGAAGATAATTCTTCAATGACACGGGGCCGATCATCCTCATGTATATTTTCGAGCCACCAGTTACCGGTATATTCTTCGTTTCGTTTTCCATAACCAAAAATTACTTCGAGGCCCTGGTTCCAGGTAACTTTATCATCTACCAGGCTCCAGTCCCATACGGCATCGTTGGTAGCACGTGAAAGTATTTCGTACTTCTCGTTTACGGCCTGTATATTTCGCTCCGCCTGCTTTCGAAGGGTTATCTCGCGCGAGAAACATCCGGCACCAATCACCTGTTTCTTTTCATTATATACCGGATTCAGCGTAATCTCAAAACACGCGTGCTGATCGGATCGTGGATCATTTTCTTCATGCTCTTCCGTGAAATGCTCGCCCGCCAGCGCGCGACTATAGTATTGCATCCACTGCTGTTTCTTCTCTTCCGCTACTTCGGAGAAAAGTATAAAGTCGCCAACATGTATATCTATACCATACGCGTCTTTCACAGCATCGAAAAACGCTTTGTTTGCTTTTACCAGTTTCAGTTCATAATCAATGAGCCAGATCTGATCGGGCGAACTATTAATAAGTATATCGAGACTCTGTTCACTCTCGCGCAATCTTTTCTCAGCCTCTACGCGGTCTGTTATATCATTT
>CAMLLI010000011.1 GCA_946480685.1 uncultured Flammeovirgaceae bacterium
GTGATGTTGAGTCTGATCTGTTTGACGTTTGTTTTCGGAAGCATCTGGGTTGGTGTCGGATCTTCTCTGATTCTATTGTTTATTAGTTTGATTGAGCTACTGGTGGCAGGTATCCAGGCTTATGTGTTTACGCTTTTCACAGCGCTATACATCGGCATGGCTATAGCAGATCACGATCATCATTAATTATATATAAAGGTATCCCATGCGGTAAATGCCGTAAGGGTTTGTTTCACAATTTAAATACTTAACATTATGTTATTAGCACTTTTATTGGACATCAGCTATGCAATCATGGGCGCTGGTATCGGTGCAGGTATGGCGGCAATTGGCGCTGGTATCGGTATCGGTAAAATCGGTGGTTCTGCGATGGAAGGTATGGCACGTCAACCTGAAGCTTCTGGTAAGATTCAAGGTGCGATGTTGATCATTGCCGCTCTTATCGAGGTGGCCGCTCTGTTCGCGCTTGTAATTTGCTTGCTGATATCTTTCAGACAGTAAAAGCTTTAAGAAACCTGTCTTAGGCACTTGGCCGGGCAGGTTTCTTTCTTTAACGTAACTACATCAGACTTTAAATAAAGATATGGAACTTCTTAACCCCGGCACGGGACTTATTCTTTGGCAGTTAATTGTTTTTGTAGGTCTGTTTTTGCTCTTGAGCAAAATCGCATGGAAACCTATCATCAGCTCACTGAAAGAACGTGAAACATCTATTCAGGAAGCATTGTCAACCGCAGAGCGCGCCCGTCTTGAAATGGCGCAGCTTAAGTCTGACAACGAAAAGCTTTTGAAGGAAGCACGCGAAGAGCGCGATAAGATTCTACAGGGAGCACGTGAAGCTGCAAACCGTTTGAAAGACGAAGCGCAACTCGAAGCGAAGAAAGCTGCCGATAAAATTATTGAAGATGCCCGCGCTGCCATCAACATCGAGAAGCAGGCTGCTCTGAAAGAAGTAAAGATTCAGGTTGCTATGTTCTCACTTGAAGTTGCAGAGAAGCTGATGAAGAAAAATCTGGCAGACGACAAGTCACAGAAAGAATTGGTAGAAGGTTATCTGAAAGATATAAAAGTTAACTAAGCATGGTGGAGTCAAGGGCAGCATCCCGGTATGTAAAGTCCCTCCTCGGCCTGGCTGTGGAGCAAAACGCATTGGATCAGGTTCATGCAGACATGCAATTGTTTAGCAAAACAGTTGATAGCAGCCGTGAATTTGAACTTCTGCTGAAGAACCCGATCGTTAAGCACGATAAGAAGAGAGATATACTCGAGAAACTTTTCAAAGGAAAAGTACATCCGCTTACGATGTCGATCTTCGATATCATTACCAAGAAAAACCGTGAGCCTCTTTTGCCTGCTATAGCAAAAGAGTTTCATAGCGCTTACAACGAATATAAAGGCATCCGTAGGGCTACCATTACAACAGCCGTACCGTTGGATGCTAAACTGAAAGCCGAGTTTGAGCAGATCGTGAAAAATCTGAGCAAGAAAACACAAGTAGAGCTTTTGGAGAAAGTTGATAAAGATATGATCGGTGGTTTTGTACTGGAGATTGACGACAAGCAGATCGATGCTTCTATCAAAAACAAACTGAAGGCTTTGAAAGTAAAATTCAGTGAGAATCCTTATGTGAAGGAGTTTTAAATCACATACCTGAAAAATAAACTAACTAACGACTTAACGACTAACGATATCATGGCAGAGATCAGACCCGAAGAAGTATCAGCGATTTTACGCGAACAACTTTCTCAGTCCCGTACGGATGCACAACTCGAAGAAGTTGGAACCGTGCTTACCGTAGGTGACGGTGTGGCTCGTATTTATGGACTTACACAAGCGCAGGCAGGTGAGTTGCTGGAGTTCGAAACCGGACTGAAAGCACTTGTACTGAACCTCGAAGAAGATAACGTAGGAGCCGTATTACTCGGTGACTATAAAGGTATACGCGAAGGCGATACTGTAAAACGTACTGGTAAAATCGCTTCTGTAAAAGTAGGCGATGGTATGCTCGGGCGTGTAGTCGATACGTTGGGTAACCCTGTAGATGGAAAAGGTCCTCTGGCAGGTGAGTTGTATGAAATGCCACTGGAGCGTAAAGCACCGGGTGTAATTTTCCGTCAGCCGGTAAACGAACCATTACAAACCGGTATCAAAGCAATCGATGCGATGATTCCGATTGGCCGTGGTCAGCGTGAGTTGATTATCGGTGATCGTCAGACTGGTAAAACAGCTGTTGCACTTGATGCAATTGTTAACCAGAAAGAGTTTTACGAAAAAGGTCAACCTGTATACTGTATATATGTAGCGATCGGTCAGAAAGCTTCTACCGTAGCGAGCGTTGCTGCCGCGCTTGAAAAAGCTGGTGCACTTCCATATACTGTAATTGTGTCGGCATCAGCGTCTGATCCTGCTCCAATGCAGTTCTTCGCTCCGTTCACAGGTGCTGCTATCGGTGAGTTCTTCCGTGACACCGGCCGTCCTGCACTGGTTGTTTATGACGATTTGTCTAAGCAGGCTGTTGCATACCGCGAAGTGTCTCTTCTGTTGAGAAGACCTCCTGGACGTGAAGCTTATCCTGGTGATGTATTCTATCTTCACTCTCGTCTGTTAGAGAGAGCTGCGAAAGTTATCAATAACGATGCTATCGCGAAGAACATGAACGACCTTCCTGCTTCTATCAAGCACCTGGTAAAAGGTGGTGGTTCATTAACAGCACTTCCTATCATCGAAACACAAGCTGGTGACGTATCAGCTTATATCCCGACTAACGTGATCTCGATCACGGATGGTCAGATCTTCCTTGAAACAAACTTGTTCAACTCAGGTATACGTCCTGCGATCAACGTAGGTATATCGGTATCACGCGTGGGTGGTTCTGCACAGATCAAATCCATGAAGAAAGTTGCCGGTACATTGAAATTGGATCAGGCTCAATTCCGCGAACTTGAAGCTTTCGCGAAATTCGGTTCTGACCTCGATGCAGCTACTAAACTTACGATCGAACGCGGTAGAAGAAATACAGAGATCCTGAAACAGGATCAGTATGCTCCTGTTCCGGTAGAAGAGCAGGTGGCAATTATCACCGCTTCAACACGTGGTTTCATGGATAAAGTGCCGGTAAATAAAGTGAAGGCGTTCGAAAGAGACTTCATCGAATTACTGCGCGCTAATTACCGCGGAGTTCTTGATAACCTGCGTGCCGGTAAATTTGAAGATGCAGACGTTGATACGATCAAGAAAGTAGCAATCGATCTGTCAAGCAAGTACGCAGCATAGCAAAAGGTTTTGGTGACGTTAACCTAAACACATCAACACCTCAACACATACGCACATAAAAGTATGCCTAGCTTAAAAGAAGTAAAGAACCGGATAACCTCCGTAATGTCTACGCAGCAGATAACCAAAGCCATGAAAATGGTGGCGGCTGCCAAGCTGCGCAGATCGCAGGATAGAATTACGCAGATACGCCCTTTCGCGCAAAAGCTTAATACAATACTCAAGAATCTGTCTGCAGCACAAAGCAACACAGATGATGAGAGTTGGTATAGCGCTGTTCGTGAAGAGAGAAAAGTATTGATCGTAGCGATCAGTTCAGATCGTGGTCTTTGCGGATCGTTTAATACAAATGTTATCAAAGGTGTGCTTCGCCTGATTGAGGAGAAATATAGCGCACAACATGCGAAGGGTAATGTTACGGTTCTCCCGGTAGGAAGAAAGGCAACAGATTTCTTTACCAAGAGAAAATACCCAACCGTAATTGATTACGCTACACTCTATAGCAACCTTACATTCGAGAATGTATCGAATGCCATGGAGTATATCATCGAAGCGTTCAAGGCTGGTAAGTACGATAAAGTTGAGCTGGTATATAACGAGTTCAAAAACGTGGCGACTCAGATCTTACGTGCTGAACAGTTGTTACCAATTGTGCCTGCGCAAACTACAGAAAGCAATTCAAACCAGGTTGACTATATATACCTTCCTAACCAGGAAGAGATCATCACCGGTCTTATCCCAAAATCGTTGAAGGTACAATTCTTCAAAGCATTGCTGGATTCCAGCGCAGCAGAGAATGGTGCACGTATGACGGCTATGGATAAAGCAACCGAGAATGCAGGCGAACTTCTGAAACAGCTGCGCCTCTCGTACAACCGTACGCGTCAGGCTGCCATTACCAAAGAGATCCTCGAGATCGTGGGTGGTGCAGAAGCTTTGAAGTCAGCTTAAAAATATTCTTCGTATCATTGAAGTCCTCTGAGAAATCAGAGGACTTTTTTTATTTCAGGAAAGTTTTAGTGAACGCGATGACATGCGATACCTGTTGCGACTATACAGACTGTTTAATCTTTTAAGCATCGATGTTGCGCTGGGTTCTATATGCTCGGCACTTTTCTTCGCGCAGATCCTGCAGGTACATATCCTGTCGTTCGGGTTGTTCGCGTTAGGACTCTCTGTATGGATCATTTATACTGCTGATCATTTACTGGATGCCCTGAAAATAAAACTACCGGCGGCAACTGCACGACACAGGTTTCATCAAAAGAATTTCAAAATTCTGCTCATCATGTTAGCGGTTGCCATGGTTGTCAATGGCATTATCATTTTATTTATCCGGCATCGTGTTCTGGTAGCAGGACTATATATAGCCGCTATTGTAGGTATATATTTCCTTATAAATCGCTACCTGAAGTTTATGAAAGAAATTTTCATCGCGATAGTATATACCATCGGTGTGCTGTTGCCTTCTATCTCGGTAACGCAGCAGCCTATGCATAACTGGCCGTGGCTGATTATTACAAGCTTTTCTGTTACTGCGCTAATCAATCTCATTTTGTTCTCCTGGTTCGATCATGCACGTGATCTCCGCGATGGAAATATATCTTTTGTTACGGTACTGGGAGAACAGACCAGTCGCACGGTTATTGTGTTGCTCTTTTTACTCGTAACGGTCCTTGCTGCTATATCAGCCTCAATAGCAGGTGTTGTTATTTTGCTGATGAATGTTTTGTTGCTACTCACCTTTATTTTTCATCGGTATTTTTCCATACACGATCGCTTCCGCATCCTGGGCGATTTTGTCTTTATGCTGCCCATAGTATACCTTTTATTTTAGTGTGATGAGCTTTGACAGCATAGCCCCGGTATACGACTCCCTTTCGCGCATGGTGTATGGAAAGAGTATTGTTACTGCACAGCGACATTTCTTGACACATATACCGGAAGGATCCAGTGTATTAATTATCGGTGGTGGTACCGGGTGGATCATCGATGCACTATTTTCGGTAAACAAAACGTGCTCGGTAGTATATATTGAAGCATCGCAAAAAATGCTGCAGAAAGCGAAAGGTCGTATCCGTATAAATGATCAATCCCGCATAACGTTTCTGTTTCAATCCGAGATACCCTCAGAAGGATTGTACGATGTTATCATTACGAATTTCTTTCTCGATCTTTTTCCACCTGCCAGGCTTGAGCAGATTATCCATCAGCTAAAAGATATCTTGAAGCAAGATGGACGCTGGTTTGTAACCGATTTTGTTGACGGAGGAAAACGCTGGCAACAACTGCTTCTTCGAGTAATGTATCTGTTCTTCAGACGTGTTAGTAAGATAGAGGCGGCAACCCTTCCTCCCTGGCAATTATTATTGACCGATGCCGGTCTGCAGGAAACGCATGTCAAATATTTTTATGCCGGCTTTATCAGAACAGCTATATATCAAAAGTAAATATATACTTACCCGCCCTGTACATAGTCGGTGAGGTATTGGTAGTTAGCAGTAAGGTGCCCATCCTCAGCAATGGTTGCCCGCTTGATAATGTCATCATGATCGATGTTGTTTAGTAAGGGCAGAACTTTATTGATCAGATCATGTCCAAATTCTTCGGAAGCACTTCGCGGTAATTCACACGGCAAATTATCAACCGCCATTACAGTTACAAATTTTTTGCTGCTAAGTGCAGGTTGAATGGAATCCGTTGCAGCATCATAGTCATACAACGGGTCGGCTATAGTGGTAGCACGTTTGGTGCTCGGTATAGATCCGTCTATATCGCAGGTAATGTCTGCAATAACCTGTATACGAAATTCAGGTGACAGCATTTCTTCACGGGTAAATAACACAGGCGCTTTGGGATTCCAGTATGCACCGGCCATCAGTATATCGGCTACTTTGGTGAAGTCGCTGAAGTTTGAAGTATACCGCTCCGGATATTTGTGAAATTCTTCGCGATTGAAGATGCGTCCTTCCTTATGTGTGTGATAATCGGCACTGCTTAACTGAACATATACCGGTTCTGAAAAATTACGTGTGAGAAAATCATGTGGATTTACTTTGCGTATACCGGCACTGTCCAATGTTTCCATCGATCCCTTGCCGACACGCCCGGCTCCGGTTAAGATTATTTTTATCGGTGGTAATTTTACTTTTCGCAGTTCCAGTTTCAAATCGTTTACATCGAAACACCCGTGTGCTCTTCGAAGCGAAAACAGACCGAAGCGATTACCATACGCCCACAAACCGTTATAGGCCCCAACAATACCTGCATATCTTCCGAAAGCCACCAGGCGATTACCTTGCCGATCGGTTAACACCTCGTAATCGACAAGTTTTATTTTCTTCTTTAACACAGCTTGTAACAGCTTTCGGTTATAAGCTTGTTTTTTTATAGTGTGCGAGAAGAAGAAATATGTTTTCCCTTCCTGAAGTAAATCTATCGGCACTTCTTTTATACCCATCAGTATATCGCACTCACTAACATCTTTCTTCACTTCAATACCATGCTCCCGGTATTCATCATCTTTGAAGCAGCGGATGTCACTTTCCTGGCAAAGCATTTTTATATCCGGAAAACGCAGTTGGATTTCTTCAGCCTGCAAGGGTGTAAACGGAACTCGTTTATCAGTAGGAACCTTTCCTTCGCGAATCAATCCGATTTTCATATATAGGTATAAAGTAGTGGGCGTTTGAAAAGTAATGGGTAAACAATCATTACAACTATAAAAATATAGCTTATCAGGGTGATATTGGACACACCCCAATAAAAATACCCTGCCGCTATAACAACGACAGGGTATATCTATAAATGATCGCTACATTTTTCTTCGGTCAAGTTCAGGAATACGATCAAACAGTTTTACAGCTTGCTTGAATACCTCGTTTGTTTCATTGAACACCGGGTAAAATCCATCATTCCCCCAGAGCTTGCGCGCAATCTGCGCTTTGATGTGCACCTGGAACAATTGCTTCTTCTCCTTCAGTTCTTTTGTGTTGGGCTTAACTTTATTGCGTTCGCCAACTTTAATGAGCTCACTTATCATTTTATCAGTAACGGTAAAGTTCTTCAGGTAATCTTCATATCCCTTCTTCTCCAGTTCTTCCTTGTGTCGTTCCGCATAGTCAAAGGTATACTCTTGGATAGAAGTAGAAGTATAGAGCTCGTTCAGATAGTGACTGTTCAGCGAAGTGTCCAGCGGTACAAAGTAGTCGGGCATTATACCACCACCACCATATACCGTTCTGCCGTTCGGTGTAATATACTTGAGTGAGTCGTTAAACTTGATACTGTCTGCATGGAAAAACTCTCCGTGATTATAGCGGCTGATAATGTCCAGTGCATACTCATCGCCATCCTGGTAAGGCTTTTGAATAGAGCGGCCGCTCGGAGTATAATAACGACTTACCGTTAAGCGCAATTCCGAACCATCGCTAAGATCGAACGGCGATTGTACAAGACCTTTACCAAAACTTCTGCGACCAACAATCAATGCGCGGTCGTTATCCTGTAGTGCACCGGAAACAATTTCAGAAGCAGAAGCACTGCCTTCGTTTACCAGCACAATCAAATCGCCTTGCTCAAACGAACCGCGGTCGGTGGAGAACGCTTCAGAATTATTCTTTTTGTCTTTACCTTTTGTGAAAACGATCTTCTTGCCGGCCTTCAGAAAATCATCCGCCATATCAATCGCTATATTCATATAACCGCCAGGGTTGCCTTGCAGATCAAGTATAAGTTTCTTCATGCCTTGCTCTTTCAGTTTAGACAACGCCTGGTGAAACTCATCGTATGTGGTAGCCGCGAAGCGATTTACTTTGATATACCCGATCTGGTTATCAACCATGTAAGATACATCTACCGAGTACTGCGGAATTTTATCACGAACAATTTTATAGTCTATCTCTTTACCTCTGCGGAGTATTGTCACCTTTACTTCAGTACCCTTCGGACCTTTCAATGCTTTCATTACATCTGCCGATGTTACTCCTATACCCGCCAGATTTTTATCATCAACGCGAATGATCTTATCGCCCGACTGCACTCCAAGTGCTTCGGAAGGACCCCCGCTTAAAGGCGTTACTACGACTATCGTGTCCTGAAAAATATTGAATTCAACACCAATGCCATCAAAATTTCCGCGCAGGTCTTCATTAGCTGCAATGCGATCTTGTGCCGGTATATAAGATGAGTGCGGGTCCAGTTTGTGAAGCATTTCGGTGATGGCTTCATCCACCAGGTTGCGGGTGTTTACGGTGTCAACATATTCATCATGCACCTTGGTTAAAACCTCCCGCAGCTTTTGTACATCAGAGCCGACTTCTGCAGTGCTCTTCCGGCTGCTGAAACTCGACCCGACAAAAACACCGGCTGCTAGTCCGAAACACAAAACAATGGGCAGGCTTATCTGATACTTGGAATTTCTATTCTCACTCATAAGACAATAATAAATAATCTATTAACGAACTCCGAAAATAAATGTTGGCCGGAAATATTCCCTCCGCACAGAACATGTTAGGCAGCAAAAAAAGTTGCATTTCTGCCTGCAGGGGCCGATTTACGGAATGAGGTGCCGTGCATTCCGATAAGCCGGTTGGTCCTTCGATTTTCTTACGGGCCAGTTAGCTGACTGTGGCGATTTTTTAGCTTATCTTTACCAGAACCATGAGTAAGACGGCACTAAAAGACATTCGCATTTCGGAGCTCGTAGATAAAAACTACGTGCACGCATATGTGTTGTTTTATTTTGGTATAAGCTTCTACGAATATTCAGAGTTAACACTCGATCAGGTTTGCAAGCAACGCGGCTTGCGTGTAGAACAAGTGGTGCGTGAGTTGGAATCGCCAACACATTTGCGTGAAGCAGATTTACCACTCGTGTCATACCCGATCGATCTGATCATTGAGTATCTCAAGCATTCACATTTTCTTTTTGTAAAACACAAGCTGCCTTATATAGCCAGACTGGTTGAGAGCTTTCGTGCGAACCATGAAGATTACGTTGCTGTAGAGCGTGATCTGAAACTGGTGTTCCCGCTTTTCGTGGAAGATTTCATTCAGCATATCTATGAAGAAGAAGATACATTCTTCCGTTTCATTCAAATGCTGGAGCGCGCTTCCAAAGGAAAATATAGTCCTACCAAGCTATATTTCCTGCTGGAAAGAAATTCGGTGCAGAAATTTTCAGTCGATCATGAAACGCATGATGACGAAATGGAAGGCATCCGCAGAATTACAAAAGACTACCTGATCACGGCAGAAACTCCGCTGCATATAAAAGTGCTGTATAATGAATTGAAAGGATTTGAATCCAGTCTCATTACACATGCACGTATCGAAAATGAAATTCTCTTCCCCAAAGCGATGGCGCTGGAAGCCAAAGTAAAGAAGGCTTTCCTCGATAAAGTAAAATTCAACTGATCCGTTAAAGTATATCTATAGTATATCTGTATGGGAAGAGTCCTGGCAATTGATTATGGCACCAAGCGAACCGGCATTGCAGTAACCGATGTCTTACGCATTATCGCTACACCGCTTGAAACCGTAGCAACCCAGGAGCTGATCAATTTTCTGAAGGCCTATCTTCAAAAAGAAACCGTTGACGAGTTTGTAGTAGGCATGCCTAAAACGCTCAAGAACGAAGACTCTGCCATAGCACCGTTGGTTCGAAAGTTTATCGAAGAACTTAAAAAGACATTTCCGGATAAACCCGTTCATCTCGCAGACGAACGCTTTACCAGCAGCATAGCTATGCGTGCCATGATCGATGGCGGCATGAAAAAGAAAGACCGCCAGGAAAAAGGTAATGTCGATAAAATCAGCGCTACTATAATATTGCAATCTTTCCTCGATGCCGTACGGTAGCCATGCCGTTGTTTCGTTAATTCCGATCATCTTCGCTACAGTCCCCACCTATTAGTCAGGCGCGAAACATTCATATATACCTTAAAGGGGTTATCAATGAATCACCTGTAGAGGGTATTTTTCATTTCTATTTAGAAATACTCTAAACAAGCTATCAACATTTTGGCGTTGCCATGCCATATTTGAATCGTTGCTTCTGCGTAATGGCACAAAAGAAGGCAACCAATTTATGGGGAGGCTCCTTGTCAGGGTTAAAGAAAATCGATACTGTATTTGACAAGGAGGCTCACCCGCCAATGAAGAGTATATGATCTGATAAGATATAAGGGCTCTGCTTACCAACCCGTGTTCTGGTTGGGAGCAGAGTTCCTTTTACTTATAGCAACCTGCACAACGAACTACAACAAACATTATATGAAATCTCGCTACCTGTTTTTGGTTTTATTATTTCTAACAAGCCCGCTGCTCGTCTGGAGCCAGTCTGGATCCATACGCGGTGTGGTAAAAACTTCCGATGGTAATTCTGCGGAATTTGTAAACATCGCTATTGAAGGAACATCCAAAGGAGATATAGCGGATAAGAATGGAAAATTTGAAATCAGAAATGTAGCGCCCGGAAACTATATATTGGTTGCTTCTTTCATCGGACTTGAAAACACACAACAACCGGTAGAAGTAAAAGCGGGTGAAGTAACAACGGTAGATTTTATACTGAAAGAAAGCTCACAACAGTTAGAAGAAGTTATCATCTCGGGCCGCGCAGTGTTGAACAAAGAAGATAATTATGTAGCGAAGATGCCGCTGCGTAAAATGGAGAACCCACAGGTATATAACAGTGTGTCATCTGAAATATTAAAGCAACAAGCCATTACCAGTTACGATGACGCGTTCCGAAATATACCCGGTGTATTCCGCACGTGGGAATCAACCGGACGCGATGGCGATGGAGCATCATACTTTGCATTAAGAGGTTTGGAAGGACAACCCGCCCTTGTAAATGGTTTGCCCGGTATAACAAATGGTAATCTTGATCCGGCAAACGTAGAAGAGATACAGGTAATGAAAGGTCCGTCAGCCACACTGTTCGGAGCCAACGCAACTTCCTATACCAGTTATGGCGGTGTTATCAATACCATCACCAAGAAACCATACTTTACCACAGGCGGGGAGATAGGGTATAATGTTGGAAGCTTCGGATTGAATCGTATTACTGCGGATGTAAACGCTCCGCTGAGTCAGCAGAATAAAGTTGCCTTGCGCATAAATGCAGCCTATCACTCCGAAGAAAGTTTCCAGGATGCCGGCTTCAAGAAATCGTTCTTTGTAGCACCAACACTTGCGTATGAAGTAAACGATCGTCTGAAGTTTTTAGTCGTAACCGAAATACTGCAGGAAGAGCGCACTGTAGCGCCCGTGTTCTTTCATTCCAATCGCGAAGAGCCGCTTACGTTCAGGAATATAGATGAGTTAGGTCTCAACACCGAGTTATCATTCACCAACAACGATCTTTCGATCCGAAATCCACGCACCAATCTACAGGCGCAGATGGTATATAAATTATCAGACCAGTGGAGTTCACAAACTGTTTTATCGCGAGGTTCCGCTAAGTCCGATGGGTACTATACCTATATATGGCCCGATGCCGAAGGCGATAACAACTTCAGTCAGTCTTTTACATATGTGAAGGAAACACGAACCACTACCGATATACAACAAAACTTCAACGGCGATTTTACGATCGGCAGCATGCGCAACCGCTTGCTGGTAGGTCTTGATTACTTTGAACAGGAAGCTGTGAACAATGGATTAGGTTATGTATACGCCCGAACCGTTACACCACAAGGCATCAGTCCTTTTACTGGTGAGCCGCTTGGTTCAGATTCTATATCCAGACCCTATATCGATGCATTGCTTGCAACGACATCGGTTAACAGCAGCAAGCTTCAGAACAAAACGTATGGTGCCTATATTTCCAACGTGCTCAACATTACACCATCGCTTACTTTAATGACAGGTGTTCGTGCCGACTACTACGATTCGGAAGCTGAGGATTACGATCAATTTGCATTGTCGCCAAAGTTGGGTTTGGTATACCAGCCTATACTGGATAAGGTATCTATATTTACTAACTATCAGAATGCATTTAACAATATAGCACCGATGCTGGTGGCCGATGAAGACGGCAGCAACCAACGATTAAAAAACTTTGATCCGGAGCAGGCCAACCAATGGGAAGTAGGCGTAAAGACAAACCTGCTCAAAGACCGGTTGTTTGCAACTGTTTCATACTATGACATACGCGTAAAGAATAAAGTGATTGGCGATGCTACCAACTTCTATAACTATATACAAGGCGGTAAAGTAGAGAGCAAAGGTTTTGAACTGGATGTAACAGCAAACCTCTTTACAGGATTCAGTTTGATAGCCGGCTATAGCCACAACGAGACAAAGAATATAGCAGGTTTTCGTACCGACTTCTATAGCGAGGCCGGAAGAGCGCCAGGTGGACAGGGTCCGCAAGATCAGATTAACTTATGGGCAACCTACAAAGTCAGCAATGGCGCGCTGCAAGATGTAGGCTTTGGTATTGGTGGAAACCATGCTAGCGAATACCGCGTGATTGATAATAGTATAACGGGTGTGTTTGATTTACCAAGTTATACCGTACTCAACGCAAGCGTGTTTTATAGTCCTGAAAGATTCCGCATTGCTCTGAACGTAAACAATGTTCTGGACGAAGAATACTACATTGGCTACTGGTCGGTTAACCCGCAGAAGCCGCGCAACTTTGTGCTCAGCATGGTCTATAAATTCTGACAGATATATAGTTTAGTAATCCGATAACAAGTAATGTATATACTACCGGCGGCAACTTTGATTTTAGTAGCGGGATTCTACGCGCTCTACAACACTTCCGAAAAAGCGTTGTTGCGGAAAGATCGTGTAAGTGTATGGTTGCAGCGCAACAGGAGCTTCTCCCAAGTCATCGGTATATTTTGTTTGCTGGTATCATTTGCATTGCTTGCAATGGAGCAGGGTATAGGTGCCGGCATCCTTACGGGATTTATACTTTTAATGACCGTTGGATGCTTGATCGTCATTCTTTCGCCATTAATCTCACACAAACATTGATATGCCGGCAAATCCTAAACATCTCACTGCATCGCCCTGGCAACGGGCTGGTAAAATTTCAGCCGGTATACTGGGAGGTTATTTTGTTTCGGCTGCCGTACATCTTGCATTTGCAGCGTGGCTCAACCACGTGAATGTATTGATCACATCAACCTTCTCCGGATTTATACTCTGGGTTGCGTTGATGGTGCTTGCCTTCTTGGCCAGAAGCAGCTGGCGCGTGTGGTTACTCTATATAGCACTCACGCTCCTTTTTGGTGCTATAGCGTGGATGGGTAAAATGTACAATCCTAACTTTATGCATTGATGGAAAAAAGACCATACAATATATTTTTCGATCTCCATACGGTAAGCGGTATTGTACTGAGTGTACTGCTGTTCGTAATCTTCTTTGCAGGATCATTCTCATTCTTCCGCGATGAGATCGTGAACTGGGAACGAAATGAGACTGTAACTACCAAAGGTGCAATTGACATTGATGTTGATGCAGCGCTCGATACAATCGCGAAGAAATATACGCTTTACGGACGCGAAGTATCTATACACAAGGGATACGATGAACGAAGAGTGCGGGTAAACGTATCGGCCTCTGCCGACACCACGAATAAGGAAGCAGGCGCTTTCTTATACATGGATACAAAAACATTTCAGTCGCACGACTATATATCATCCTACACGCTAGGAGAATTTTTATACCGCCTGCACTTCTTTGCACAAATACCCTACCCCGTTGGTTATTACCTGTCGGGCTTTACAGCGCTGTTCCTGTTCTTTATTGTACTTACCGGTATACTGATTCACTGGAAGAAGATCATCTCGAACTTTTACCTGTTTCGCCCGTGGGCAAAACTCAAAACAATATGGACTGATGCGCATACAGCATTGGGCACAATCGGTTTGCCATTCCAGGCGGTATATGCTATAACGGGAGCGTTCTTCATGATCAATATATTCCTGGTTATACCCGATGTACTTTTTTTGTACGATGGCGATCAAGAAAGGATATACGAAGATCTGGGCTATGCACATCCTACTTTTACATTCGCACATCAAAAACTCGATGCTCCGGTTAACGTAAATTCCATGGTGGCAGCAGTGCAGAGTAAGTGGGATAACTTTCAGGTAACGGAAGTACACATCATGCACCATGGTGATAAAGCAATGCATGTTATTGTTTCCGGAGAACTTGATCGCGCTACGAAATTTACCGGCACCGGTGAAGTTACATTCAAAGCGGCCACCGGTGAGATTGTTCATCAGAAAGATCCGTATGCACCAACAACATACCTGGATGGTGTAAAGAATATACTATACCGTTTACATTATGCAGACTATGGCGGTTATGGACTAAAGATTGCCAGCTTTCTGTTAGGATTGCTTTCATGTTTTGTTATCATCTCCGGTATTCTGATCTGGTTTGAGGCGCGCAACAAAAAGCATGTTCCGGAAAAGCAAAAGCGATTCAATAAAAGAGTGAGTAATATATACCTGGCCATCTGTCTGGCAATGTATCCGGTTACGGCATTGGCATTTATAGTTGTTCGATTTTTACCGGCCGATCTTGGCGCATCGCGTCAATCCGTTCTGTACGGTGTATACTTCGGAAGCTGGCTGCTGTTGTCTGTTTTCTTTTCGTGGAAGCGTAGTAACTTCATCACGAACAAGTATACGTTGCTGTCGGGCGCTATACTCGGCACACTTATACCCATTGTGAATGGTGTTTCAACCGGCAACTGGTTCTGGTATACCGTAGCAAATGGTCACTTCGATTTTTTTATAGTCGATGCCCTGTGGATAGGACTTTCGTTGATGTCATTCTACACCGTGTACAGGTTGAAGAACGTGAAGCCATCGTCTGGTGACGAAGACTCTCACGCTGACGACACGATCCGGCAACCCGTAAAAAAGCGTCCGCGTGTAGCGACAGAAACTACAGTTTGAGTCGTAACCTTCTTTTTTCCTGTGCTGC
>CAMLLI010000012.1 GCA_946480685.1 uncultured Flammeovirgaceae bacterium
AATAACCTTTGATACGTCCGCCCGCGACAGAATTAAGAAGGGTGTTGACAAATTAGCGGATGCCGTTAAAGTTACTCTCGGTCCTAAAGGACGCAATGTTATTCTTGACAAGAAATTCGGTGCGCCTACTGTAACAAAAGACGGTGTATCAGTTGCTAAAGAGATCGAGTTGAAAGATCCGATCGAAAACATGGGTGCTCAACTGGTGAAAGAAGTTGCTTCTAAAACTGCTGATGCTGCCGGTGATGGTACAACTACTGCTACTGTATTAGCACAAGCTATCTATGCACACGGTATTAAGAACGTAGCTGCCGGTGCTAACCCGATGGACCTGAAGCGCGGTATCGACAAAGCTGTTGATGCTGTTGTTGAAAACCTGAAGAAACAATCTAAAAAGATAAAAGACTCTAACGAGATCGCACAAGTAGCAACTATATCTTCTAACAGCGACACTACCATTGGTAAAATGATTGCTGATGCGATGGATAAAGTTGGTAAAGATGGTGTGATCACTGTGGAAGAAGCGAAAGGAACTGAAACTGAAGTGAAGACTGTAGAAGGTATGCAGTTCGATCGCGGTTACCTGTCTCCTTACTTCGTAACCAATACGGAGAAAATGGAAGCTGATCTCGACAATCCTTTCGTGTTGATCTACGACAAGAAGATCAGCAGCATGAAAGAATTGCTTCCTATACTCGAGCAATCTGCACAAACCGGTAAACCACTTGTTATCATCTCTGAAGAAGTAGAAGGCGAAGCGCTTGCTACATTGGTGGTGAACAAAATCCGCGGTGCATTACGCGTAGCAGCTGTTAAAGCTCCTGGCTTTGGCGACAGAAGAAAAGCAATGCTGGAAGATATCGCTATCCTCACCGGAGGTAAAGTGATCTCTGAAGAGCAAGGTTTCAAACTGGAGAACGCTACGTTGGATATGCTGGGTCGTGCTGAGAAAATCAACATCGACAAAGACAATACAACGATCGTAAACGGTGCTGGTAAGAAAGCTGATATCGATGGTCGTGTAGCGCAAATCAAAGCTCAGATCGAATCTACTACATCTGATTACGATAAAGAAAAACTCCAAGAGCGTCTTGCTAAACTTTCTGGTGGTGTAGCTATACTTTACATCGGTGCTGCAACAGAAGTTGAAATGAAAGAGAAGAAAGACCGTGTAGACGATGCGTTGCATGCAACACGCGCTGCTGTTCAGGAAGGTATCGTTCCAGGCGGTGGTGTAGCTTATATCCGTGCTATAGATGCATTGAAGGATGTTGCTGCCCTTGGTTTGGACAACGATGATCAGGCAACAGGTGTAAACATTGTTCGCCTTGCATTGGAAGCTCCTCTCAGAACTATATCTGAGAACGCTGGTCAGGAAGGCTCTGTAATCGTGAACAAAGTTCGCGATGGCAAGAAAGACTTCGGTTTCAACGCACGCGAAAACAAATACGAAAACTTCTTCGAAGCAGGTATCATCGATCCTACAAAGGTATCACGCCTTGCATTGGAGAACGCAGCTTCTATCGCTGGCCTTCTGTTAACTACTGAAGCAGTAGTATCAGAAATACCAGAAGAAAAAGAAGCACCTGCTATGCCACACGGTGGCGGCATGGGCGGCATGATGTAATCCGTTTCGGATATATAAAGCAAAAGGCTTCATCGAATGATGAAGCCTTTTCTTTTTTACCTAAACCAATAAACAAAGTAACACGTAACTTATTCTGTTCCGAGTTTCTTCTTATCACCATCCAGCGATACGGAATCGGAAACACTATACTTGTTGCGATCTATACCTTTGGCAGATTCCAACACACCATTAGGCAGAAAACGAACTTCGATGCGATCTGATTTACTGCGCTTGTGGTAGCTATACCATAAAGGTTTCGTAGCGGTACGTTTTCCTTCCTGAGTGGTTTCAGTATATACCGCCCAGTAACCATCTTCCGGTAAAGAATTGAAATCGCGATCATACGTCTGCTTTACAGCAAGCGGAACCTGGTCAGGTGTTATACGAATTGTCTGTCTTACCGGAGTCTGCGCCTGTGCAACCACGCCTAGCATACACAGCATCATTACCATCATTATTATTCTTTTCATGGGCCGATTGTATTTTGTTATAGCGTAGTAAACGTTGGAAATGAGACCGAGTTAGGGCAAATACATACCGCAAGATTGTGTATTTTTTATCGTACGGCACAACATAAAGCGCTTACCCAACGGTATAGCCATACGACAACAAAGTATTCTTTTTGAAAAACTTACAAGCTTAAAATATACTTTCTGGACAACATGACGGATGTGTGTATAAACAAGCAAGTATAAATTGGTAAGGATTATAGGGTTGTGTGTTGACGCATTGAAATGCATCATCTTCTTTTTATGCTGAAAGAACACACACATTGCCGATGTGTCTGCCGCACACAGCCTGTATATACTGGAAGACACACAACGCTTCCGGAAAAAATCGCTATGGATTTTATAATCGATTACTTTCCACTGGGAAATACGCGTATATAGGTATTTATCTTACACTCAAACCATGCCTGTCGCACATGCTGTTCCATTGGAAACTACTGTGTTATAAGGATTTCCTTATAAATTTGGCATAACAACAAATCTGTAAGTAAAGCAGTCTATGGGCAATAGAATACCGAATATCTGGATAATCGATGATGATCCTATGTCATCTTTTATGCTCAAACGACTTGCTGAACTCGGAGAACTGGCAGACATTATTACCATTTACAACAGTGCACGCGCTGCGCTGGATTACCTGCAGACAAACCCGAAAGCCACAAACCAATTACCCGACATCATCCTGCTGGACATTTATATGCCGGTGGTAAATGGCTGGGATTTTCTCTCGAAGTTTAAAGAGATCAAAGGAACATTGAGCAAGCAGGTTGATATCATGGTGGTAAGTTCGTCTGATCATCCGCGCGACATCAACCAGGCCAACAGCTTCGAAGAAGTAATGGCGTATGTTACCAAGCCTGTATCACTCGAGCGACTAAAAGAGCTTCTCGTTCGCTCCTGAGGTTCCGTCATGCTTCACTTTTCCGTTACCATCCTTTCCATTTCCATCCATTAGCTGAAGTCCATCGTGACCATCCAATTCTACTTTCACACCATCTATCGGAAGGATAACTAAAAATGTAGCGCCTTTGTCCAACTCTCCTTTTCCATCAATTATACCTCCGTGTATCTCTACAATTTTCTTGGCGATGGATAAACCTATACCGGTGCCTTCGTAATTGCGGCCGTGCAGGCGCTGAAATATACCAAAGATCTTATCGCGGTATTCATTCTCAAAACCGATTCCATTGTCTTGCACCTTCACACAGATAAAATCGTTTTTACGAATATTATACTCTTTCTCCATCGCAGCGGTAATAGGCTGCTCCTCAATAATCACCTCAGGTATATCTTTATTACTGAACTTTAATGCATTGGTCAGAAGATTCTGAAAGAGTTGTCTCATCTGTCCGGGGACAGCATTGATCATCGGCAACTTCCCTACTGTGATCTTCGCATTCTTCTCGGTGATGGTAATATCGAGATCATCACAAATGCGTCTTACAATTCTGTTTAGGTCCGTCTTCTCTTTATATAATTCACGATTCGATAATTTGGACAGCGTCAGTACATCTTCAATCAGTGTCTGCATACGTGTAGATGCAGAAACAATTTTCTTCAGATAGTTAAGTTCACTCTCGGATAATTTATCTTCGATCTTCGACTGGAGTATATTTCCAAACGCCTGGATCTTGCGAAGCGGTTCCTTCAAATCGTGCGAGGCAACGGAAGCAAATTGCAACAAATCAAAGTTTGACCGCTCCAGTAATTTATTAGACTCCACAAGTTTCTGTGAAGTTGATTGCAGGTCATGAAAGCTTTGTGCAGCAACATCGGCAGCTCGTTTCTTTTCCGTTACATCGTTGAATGTTGTTACCACGCCATCGAGCATGCGCACCACCACTACATCATACCAACGGTCTTCTTTGTTAAATTCGAAACGCACCGTATCACCTGTCTCCACGGCCTTGATATACATGTAAATATAGCGCTCAAAGTCGCGAACATCGCGCAGCAACCTCTTTCCAACCATAGGCTTCAACTGTTGCCCCCAGATTTTACCGGCTGTCTCATTCGCGGTTATACATTCGAAGTCTGTAATTTCATTCGCCTCATTTCGTATAGCCTGGTACGCCATGATACCGCTGGCCGAACTATGAAACACGCCTTCGATTATACTCGATAACTTCTTCGATTCCGTTATGTCTATGAGGTTAATCACAACGCCATCTTTCTCACGCGTATGCCGCAGGTACGGTGTAATACGCATGGAGTAATATGAGCTGTTGGTAAGTCGAACCTCCCGCTGAATAGGCTGTCCATTATCTATCACCTGCCGGATGCAGCTGATGATATCTATATCGGAAAGGTTCGTGGTAATATCCATAATAGAACGCCCTATATCCGACTCGATCAGGTTTATAACTTGTTTTACCGCAGGACTAAATCTGCGAATGATCATTTTCCTGTCAATCAGGATCTGACCTATACCGGAGTTGGTAAAGTAATTATTCAGATCATCGTTAAGTTCGAGCAGCTCTTTTATTTTCAGCTGGTGTTCTCCGCTTACGGTGTGAAGCTCTTCGTTCAAAGACTGCAACTCTTCATTTGTACTTTGCAGTTCTTCGTTCGTAGAGATCAGTTCTTCATTGCTGGATTGAAGTTCTTCATTCGTTGTCTCGGTTTCTTCAATGATCGATTGAAGATTTTCACGTGTCTCTTTCAGCTCACGTTCGAGTTCGGCAACACGTTCATAGTCGGTTGCCGTGAGATTGGCAGCTGATGCTACACGACCTTCCACGGCCTCCTCTTCCAGTACAACACATAGAAAAGATAAATCAGGTTGCTTGTAAAAAGGCTTTACGGTAATGTTCACGAAATGATCGGTGTCCTCCGGCATCAACACGTGTCTCATTACCATGCGCTCGTTTTTGGAAATAGACTTCCGCACACATATACCCAGTGTAACAGCCAGACTCGGACGTACCAGCTTCAGCAAATTAAAATTGAAGTTATCCTCCGGCAGGTGCATAAAGTGTTTGAAACTTCCGGTGGCCTGCTTGATGTTGAACTCGCGATCAATAAAAAATCCGGCAACTTTTCGTCCTTCAATCAAAGTCTCCTTAAAGGCCTCCGCCATACTATTGGTAACCTGCTTGGCGTAAGGCTGATGTTGATTCACATACAGGCGATTCTCCAGCGGAGTAATGATGCTGTCCTGATCGGAGATTCGTGATTTTGTGAGACACCGGTATATCTTCCACTTCCGGCTCACCTCATGCATCACATCCTTTAATATACCTATATTTTCACTTGGGCCCAGCATCAGGTACGAGTTCACGTTCAGTGCAAAGTGAAACCGCTTTAATGCTTTCGTCTGCAAGTCAGACGTGAGGTATATAAACATATTCCTGCACGTGATAAGATCTAACTTGCTGAAAGGCGGATCGCGCAGAATGTCATGGTTGGCAAAAACAACAACCTTGCGCAACTCCTGCGATACGCGATAAGTATTCCCTTCTTTGATAAAATATTTCTGCAGGTGATTGGAAGGTATATCGGCTGCAATGGATTCGCTATATATACCGCGTGAGGCAATCTCAAGTGCTTCCTCATCTATATCGGTAGCGAATACTTTAACGGTACAGTTGATATTTACCAGCTCGATATGCTCCAGTAGTAATATTGCTACCGAATATGCTTCTTCACCACTGCTGCAGGCGGCAATCCATATCTTGACTACATCTCCTGATTTCTTAAGCGAAAATATACCGGGTATAACGTCTGCGCGCAGGCATTCAAATGCATCGCCATCGCGGAAGAAACGTGTTACGTTGATCAAAAACTCTTTGCAAAGTATCTCCAGTTCCTGTGCATTCTCCCGAAGGTAATCGCGATACTCCTTTAGGGTCTTGATCTCCAGTTCTGTCATGCGCTTGGCCAACCGCCTGAACAAGGTTGGTCGTTTATAGTGCATGAAGTCATGTTGCGTATGTTCATGCAACATTTCAAGTATATCTTTTACCAGGGCTTCTTCCGCTTTAGTAAGTGTATTCAGCGAACGGATAAGCGGTACTTCCCTGAGGAAATCAAGCATCTCGTTGCCCATCATCTCCGGTGGTAACACCAGATCGGCGAGCCCGGTGGCAATGGCGCTGTTGGGCATACCATCGAACGCAGCACTCTGCGGATCCTGCACGATTACAATACCGCCCCTCTCCTTTATAGCCGCTATACCGCGCGATCCATCTGTGCCTGTCCCCGACAGAATAATGCCGATGGCATCTTTACCTTTTTCAATGGCCAGTGAACTGAGAAAAATATCGATGGCATGATTCGGCATGGGAATATTCTCCTTCTCTTCGAGCCAGAGCTTTCCCTCGCGAATGGTCATCATCTTTTTACGCGGCAGTATATATACACAGTTGGGCTCAACAGCCATTCCATCTTCCGCCTCAAACACGTTCATAGCAGTATGCTTGGACAGCAACTCGACCATGAGACTTTTATAGTCAGGTGAAAGGTGTTGGATGATAACAAATGAAAAGCCTGTGTGCTGATCTATATTGTCAAATAAATCGTGAATTGCTTCCATGCCGCCGGCAGATGCACCGACTCCGACAATGTAGTGTTTGGAATGTCTTAATGAGTGAGCCATTTTAACTCAAGGGCGAATTTTTGGAATTTGCGAGGTAAATTAATGTGCCTATATTTAAGCGATGAATTTACTGAACATTCTTTTGGTAGAAGATGATCCGGATGACGTTGAACTCCTTTTAGAAGCGCTACACGACAATGGTGTGGAGTTTTCCATGGAGGCCATCAAGGAAGGCGACAAGGTATTGTCCTACCTCGAAGTGTGTAATAATTTCCCCGACGTTATAGTTCTCGACCTGAACCTCCCGAAAATGCACGGACGTGAGGTGCTTCTTTCCCTAAAAGCTTCACGTTTCAGCCACATCCCCGTTGTCATACTTACTACCTCTTCCTCCAAAGAAGACATGGAATTTTGCCTGAAGTCCGGTGCTGATAAATTTCTGAGTAAGCCAGCGACCGTTGATGGATTTAATCAGACCGTTGTCGCTATTACGCAGATCGCTACCCAGCACGCTGAGAAAAACTAACCTCCTCCTTTGTCTCATTCTACCAAAACAAAAATAGCGAACCTGTTTCACAGATTCGCCATCTTTATATAGTATACTATATATTATTTATTGGACGCGCATACAAAATCCGTTCGTGGTATATCGGTTGCAGCAATCGCTTTGAAACCTCCGCTTACTTCTACCAGGTTATTCCATCCTCTTGCTTTTAAGATAGAAGCAGCAATCATGGATCGGTAACCACTTGCGCAGTGTATATATACCTCGCCTTCTTTTGGAATTTCGGCCAGATGTTCGTTCAAAAAATCCAGTGGTGTACTGTAAGCATTTTCGACATGCTCAGCCTGAAATTCACCGGGCTTCCGAACATCAAATACAGAAAGTTTGCTTTGGTGGAAACGCTTGGCGAACTCGTCAGCAGATATAGTATCTATAGTATCTACATCTTTACCGGCCTGCAACCATGCTTTAAAGCCGCCCTTCAGGTAGCCTAATGTATTATCATAACCAACACGCGCCAGGCGTGTTACAATCTCTTCCTCACGACCTTCATCGGCAATCAGTAATATAGGATGTGTTACACCCGGAATCAGCGCTCCTACCCACGGTGCAAAACTTCCGTCAATACCAATGTTAATGGCATTGGGTATAAATCCTTTGGCGAACAGCTGTGCCGCGCGTGTATCGAGAACCAGTGCCCCCGTTTCATTGGCAGCTGTCTCAAATTCATCCGGTGTAAGGGCGTGTGTACCTTTGCTCAACACCGTATCGATACTCTCGTAACCTTCCTTGTTCATTTTTACATTCTCAGGGAAATAGGCAGGCGGAGGAAGAAGTCCATCATTAACTTCTTTTATAAACTCTTCACGCGTCATGTCAGCACGCAAGGCATAGTTACGCACGCGCTGATTGCCGAGTGTATCTACCGTTTCCTTCATCATGCTCTTGCCGCATGCCGAGCCTGCACCGTGCGCAGGGTATACAATAACATCATCCGCCAGCGGCATGATCTTCGTGCGCAGCGAATCGTAAAGAAATCCTGCCAATTCATCCTGCGTCAAATGCGCAGCTTTTTGTGCAAGATCCGGACGACCAACATCACCCAGGAACAATGTATCACCACTAAAGATCGCATAGTCTTTTCCGGTCTCGTCTTTCAGAAGATAAGTGGTTGATTCAAGTGTATGTCCCGGTGTGTGCAGCACCTTGATGGTAACCTTTCCGACTTTCAGTTCTTCACCATCCGTAGCAATGTGCGCGTCAAACTTCGGATTAGCGTTTGGTCCATATACTATAGCAGCTCCGGTTTTCGCAGCAAGGTCCAGGTGGCCCGATACAAAGTCTGCATGAAAGTGTGTCTCCAGAACATACTTGATAACCGCGTTATTCTTCTTCGCCTTCTCAATATAGGGGGCAACTTCCCGCAGCGGATCGATGATCACAGCCTCTCCCTCCGACTCAATGTAATACGCTCCCTGCGCCAGACATCCGGTATAAATCTGTTCAACCTTCATGGATAAATCATTAATGAGGCGTAAAGATAATCATAAGTTAAGTTTTCTCTTTACGCCTCATCGTTATTCCGTATAGTCTATAAAATCTGTCTGATTATGCCTCGTTTCTAAACCTGTTCAGCCTTATAACCAGCTTTTTGCAAGGCATCTTGTATTTTCTCAGGAGCGATATCGCCTTCAATCGTTAAAGTTTTCTGCGGATCAGCAAGGTTCACCTGCCAGTTTCCGCTTCCGGCACTCTCATTCAGATACGGTGTTACTTTTGCCACACACGCATCACATTTAATATTGGTTTTGAACTTTTTCATAATTCGTAGTTTAAAAATGTATGTCTAAAATTTTATGTCAATTCATTTCTTTCACAGCTTACTAAAGCGCAGACGCAGGCTGTTGGATACAACGGAGACGGAACTCAGCGCCATCGCAGCACCCGCGATCATCGGATCGAGCAGGAAACCATTTACAGGATATAGTATACCGGCTGCCAATGGAATACCAATTACATTATAGATAAACGCCCAAAACAAATTCTGACGTATAGCTTTTACCGTTACGGATGATAGTCGCAGCGCTTTAGGTATAGATTGGAGATCGGACGTGATCAGCGTCATCTTCGCTGTGTCCATCGCTATATCGGATCCTTTGCCCATCGCGATGCTTACATCGGCCTGTGCCAGCGCGTGGGAATCGTTTATACCATCGCCTACCATGGCTACAACTTTTCCCTGCTGCTGCAATTGCTGAATGAAAGCCGCTTTATCAGCTGGTAACATTTCCGCACGGTACTGCTTAAGCCCCACCTGAGCAGCAATTGCCCGGGCAGATTGATCATTATCACCCGTGAGCATATATACATCTATATCTTGTCGTTGCAGATCAGCAATAGCAGACTTTGACGTTTCTTTGATTTCATCTGCTATGGCGATAATGGCAAGTACGTTTTCCGAATCGGCAAAGTATATAACCGTTTTGGCATCCTGCACCCACCTTGCGGCTTGTTGATCTATATCGGAATCTACCTGAGATTTATTTTCATCTATATATCTTCTGCTGCCTGCAAAATATACCTTTCCATCGGCTATACCTTTTACACCCCGGGCGGTAACACTTTCAAAATTTATAATCGGCACAGAGGCTATATTTTCAGTTTTAAGTCTGTTCACCACAGCCTCAGCCAGCGGATGTTCGGATTGATTCTCCAAGGTATATAAAATCTGTTTTGCATGAAGAGGAAGCGATGCCTTACGCCAGGCTATATCCGTTACTACCGGTTTGCCCTTTGTAATCGTACCGGTCTTATCAAGTATAATAGCATTGACACGATGCGCTGTCTCCAGACTTTCAGCATCTTTAATGAGTATATTATTCTCTGCACCTTTACCAACTCCTACCATAATCGCGGTTGGTGTCGCAAGTCCTAATGCACACGGACAAGCTATCACCAATACAGTAATAGAAGCCAGCAGTGCATGCGTAAAAGCATTATCACCGCCCACGACCATCCACACAATGAAGGTAAGAATCGCTATACCGATAACAATCGGCACAAATATACCCGCGATCTTATCTACCAGTTTTTGTACGGGTGCCTTACTGCCCTGTGCCTGCTGCACCATGCGAATGATATTGGACAGTATAGTGTCCGCTCCTACTTTAACAGCCTTGAATTGAAAGCTTCCCTTTTGATTAATGGTTCCGGCAAATACCGTATCGCCACTTTTCTTTTCAGCCGGTATAGGTTCTCCGGTAATCGTGCTTTCATCGACATACGATGTACCGTTTGTTACCACACCATCTACAGCAATCTTCTCGCCCGGACGTACTATAATTATATCGTTTACTTTTACCGATGCTATGGAAAGTTCGCTTTCCGTTCCATCGGTTTGTAGTACCCGTACAGTCTTGGGTTGAAGGCCCATCAATTTCTTGATAGCAAAAGATGTATTGGACTTTGCGCGTTCCTCCAGGAGTTTTCCGAGCGATATAAAGGCAATTACAACAGCGGCTGCTTCAAAGTATACATGTGCATGCAATCCGCGTGCATGCCAGTACTCCGGGTAAAACGTATTGAAGGTGCTGAACAGAAAAGCTATACCGGTAGAGAGTGCTACCAGTGTATCCATATTCGCTTTACCATGCCGCGCCTGCTTCCACGCGTTCACGAAAAAGTTTCGTCCAAAATAGAAGACTACAGGCGCTGTCAGCACAAGCGATATATAGTTTCCATACCGTAAATTCATAAAGAACATACCGATGACCACAACTGGTATAGCCAGCACGGAAGCACCGATGGTTCTGTTCTTTATCTGCTGATAGTGTTTATACTGAGCCTCTTCCTGTATGGCTTGTGATTCCTCTGTATTATTATTCACAACAAGATCATATCCTACCGAGCGCACTGCATTTTGCAACGCCTGCGGATCTACAAGCGCCTGATCATATTCCACCGATGCCGATTGATTCGCAAAGTTAACGGCCGCGTCTTTCACACCGGGTACTGTTTTGAGCATCGACTCAACGCTTACTGCACAAGCCGCACAACTCATTTCCAGCACTGGAAAAATCTGCCTGACAAGCTTTCCGTTATTTATAGCATTTCCCATAAAGTCATGTATCATTCTACACTACAAGTATACAGGGAAATGCAGGCTTATGTTTTACAGAATTACAGGGACGATTTATATCATTTCAGAACTGTCTCAAATCAATCATTGGACAGCGTCAAGCGGATTTCTAACGTCCGTTGCCTTTCTCGATTTCTTTAATTCGGAAGGCGTAAGTCCCGTTATCTTTTTGAACTGCGATGAAAGATGTGCTACGCTGCTATAGCCGAGCTTCAGGGCAATCTCACTCAGATTAAGCTCATCGTAAAAAAGAAGTTCTTTGGCGCGTTCAATTTTTTGCCGGATGATATACTGTTCGATGGTAATTCCTTCTACGGAAGAGAACAGGCTACTTAAAGAGTTATAGTCGTGGTGTAGTTCATCAGCCAGTATATCCGACCAGTTAAATTTTCGATCGATACTATCAACGTGGTGCACACGTTCAATGATCTTATTCTTGATACTCTCGATGAGCCTTGCCTTCCGATCATCAATCCGTTCAAATCCCACCTGTTGCAACGCCTGGTCTATCCGCTCCAACTCTTCCTTCGATAACGCTGGTTGCGACAGCGTGACCTCCCCCAGTGTAACATGATCTGCCTGAAAGCCCAGCTTGGCAAGTTCCTGCTCCACCACCATCTTGCAGCGGTTGCAAACCATGTTTTTTATATGAAGTACCATGTTATTTTATATCGTTCCTTTAAAACAACTTTCGCAACACACGAAAAGTTCTGTATACAATTATTGCAAGCCACCTTTACCGCGATAAAGACTTACTTTACCCTCCAGTTCAACGGCTAACACAGTAAGATACTGATCCTGCAATCCCTTCGGAGGTTCTATATATACCAGTCCTGGCACCGGGCTCCATGATATCTTACCAACTACTTTGAATTTTGCTTCCGCGGATGTTCCCACAACACGAACCTTTTTGATAGTATTCCTCAGTCCCTTGACCATAACCGGCTGCTGTGGATTACCCTGTAAGAATAAATATAGCGTTGTAGAATCTTTAGATAGTGTGGTTGGACCATAAAAGTGTCCCGGAGCGATTCCGGCACGTGTGCCAAATATAGCTTCACCGTTTTTCTTGTTCCATTTTCCTAATTCTTCCAGTATATATACTTGCTTCTCGGGAATCGTGCCATCCTCTTTTGGTCCTATATCCAGCAGAAGATTTCCGCCATGGCTCACGGCATCCGCAAAGATTGAAATAATTTCATACGGAGTTTTCCATACGGTATCAGTCGGTTGATAGCCCCAGTTCGCGTTCGTTGTGAGGCATAGCTCCCACCACGGAAACGCAGGTTTTTCTACAGGAAAATTTTGCTCCGGTGTCTCATAATCACCATATCCCTGCAGACGTCCGTTAATAATTGCATTCGGATTGGACTTCAAAATGATCTGACGAATTTCAGGCGCCTGCCATTCTTCCGCACTATGCTCCCAGTCTCCGTCAAACCACCACAGATCAGGAGTATATTTGGCTGCTACTTCCTGGATCTGTCCTTTGTTATAGGCCTGAAACTTCTGCCAACGTGCAGGCTGTACGCTGATCTTGTATCGAGCACTGTCTTTCAGAAAGGCCGGATAATCTTTATACGACCAGTCAATAAGCGAAAAGTACGCACCGGATTTTATATTGCGTTTGCGCAATGCTTTATAGAAAGGCTCGAGAAGATCGCGTTTCGCGGGCGTATTGTTTACGACATTTACCGGCCCCGATTTCCACAACGCAACGCCATCGTGATGCTTCGTTGTAATCACAGCGTATCGGGCTCCCGAAGCCTGAATAAGATCAGCCCACTGTTCCGGGTTATACTTCTTTGCGGTAAAACCTTTCAGCTGTTTCATGTAGGCATCATGACTGATCTTTTTATTGTAGAACGACCACGATTCATCAACACCGTTGACAGCATAAATTCCCCAATGAATGAAGATACCAAGCTTGGCATCCGCAAACCACTCCATCTTGGTTGCTATAGAATCTGCCGGAATACGCTGCGCATATATAGTGCTGTGCGCGAGCAACAACAGAAGGCTATACATCAATAGTTGTTGCACAATTCGATTCTTTTTTCTGGTCATAGGTGGAATATTTATATCACGATTTTAACTGTGAAAGCTCTTGCGAAAATAGAAGCTTCTTTATATTTTGTTAACACATTCGCCCCCAAAATAAAGTTCTTTTTTTACACTATTTACCGTGTTTAATCCGTGCTTTCCTAACGACCTATAATTACTCTTTTCCTTTACAAAAAACCTAACTGCCCAATGTCCAAAAAGTATTTCCTTTGCTGGTATATCTTTATGGTGCTTGTCGTATTACGCACGGAAGCACAAAAGAGTACGCCACTTTTTACACTTCTCAAACCAGACGCAACCGGTGTACGCTTTACCAACAAAGTAAGAGAAGACGACTCGCTGCACGTGCTGGTATATGAATACCTTTACAACGGACACGGTATTGGAATTGCTGATTTCAACAACGATGGACTTCAAGATATATTTATATCCGGTAACGCGGTTCCCAATAAACTGTTTCTGAACAAAGGATCGCTCAAGTTTGATGACATCACTAAAGTTGCCTCCGTAGCAGGGAACGGAACGTGGAGTACAGGCGTGAGTATAGCCGATGTTAATGGCGATGGGCTTGCTGATATATATGTATGTCATTCGGGAAAATTCAAAGACACGAAACTCTCCAACGAGTTATTTATAAATACTGGTGTTACAGACGGAAAACCTGTATTTAAAGAGCAGGCCAAACTATACGGACTCGATGCACCGGGAACGCAATCAACGCAAGCGGCCTTCTTTGATTATGATCGTGATGGCGACCTGGACATGTTCCTGCTGAATCACTCTACGAATACCTATTATGCTTTTCTGAATACACGAAAACAACGGGCCACACCTGATCTCCGGTATGGCAATCGCCTGTTCAGAAATGATAAACAGGCTGACGGCAGCACTATATATACCGATGTAACGCTGCAGGCAGGAATTGTTATCAACCCGCTTAACTACGGACTAAGCGTAAACATCAGCGACCTGAACCAGGATGGATGGCCTGATATATATACCACCAGCGACTATTCCGAACACGACTGCTACTACGTCAACAACAAGAACGGAACCTTTACACAGTCCCTGCAGAAATCTTTTTCACACATCTCCAAGTTTTCAATGGGTGCCGACATTGCAGACTTTAATAACGATGCACTACCGGATGTTTTTACACTTGATATGCTTCCCGCTGATAATCACCGGCAGAAATTATTGAAAGGCCCGGACGAATACGATGCCTACCATCTGTTGCTCGACAGCGGATACTATCGGCAGAACATGCGCAACATGCTGCAACTAAACAGGGGTATAGATGCAAACGGCAACGTGCGCTTTAGCGAAATAGGACAGTTCGCCAATGTCTCAAACACGGACTGGAGTTGGGCCGGCTTGTTCGCTGATTTGGACAGTGACGGCTGGAAAGATCTTGTAATAACCAACGGCTATCTCCGCGACTTCACTGATCTCGATTTTCTGAAATATACCATGGCCGATGCACAGCTTGAAGCTGCTGCAAAAGGCAATCTCAATTTCAAGAATTATAGCCTCGTGCAAAAGATGCCATCCAACAAACTCAGCAACTATATATTCAAAAATCAAAGTGACCTGACGTTCCGGGATGTTACGAAAGACTGGGGCTTCGCGCTCCCTTCTATTTCTAATGCAGCAGCCTATGCCGACCTCGATAATGATGGTGATCTTGATCTGGTCATAGGTAACAACAACGAACCGGTTATGATATGGAGAAATAATGCTGCGGATTCACATC
>CAMLLI010000013.1 GCA_946480685.1 uncultured Flammeovirgaceae bacterium
ATATTTACGGGTGCACTACGGGAAGATGAGCATAATAAATTAAAAGATAAGTATAGCGTAAGGTGCGCAACGCATGGTGCGAGACGGGCCGCGTTTGTTTGCCAGCACTTAAACAAAGATACATACACCGGCTTCCACGAAACTTTTGAATCGGACCCTCAAATAGAAGAAGATGATGATTATCAGGCATGGTGTGATAAATGCGAGAAAGTAAGATTACGCGAAGACGAGTGGAACGATGTGTCGGAAGGTTTCGCAAAAATCAGACTTATCTGTGATCAATGTTTTTTTCAGATCAAGGCAAGGAATACAGGAGCTGATCATTCGCAGTAGAAAATATACCTTAATTTGTAGTATGATTTAGTTGCTTTTTTATTAAGTATATATTTCGGTTGTTAAGCAATTTTGATTGACAATATTCAATTTGAATTTCAAAACCATCACTTCATCGTTCAATACATGTGTTAAAAGATAAACCGATGCGCAATACGATATATACCTATACTTTTGAGTCATCTATTGCCCCGCATAGGCAAGGTTAGGAATCAAGGCCGGCAAATCCAGACGGGAAATTGCTGGTCTTTTGTTTTTAAGAATTCCTTCAGGCACACCTTAATATATAGTTCGCCAAATGCTGTTATCGTGACGTAACCAACGGAGTACCAGTTGCCTGTGGCTCATTTACCTTGGGTGCACGATAATTCAACCCGGTGGTTGTTCCTCCGGTTACATCGACCGTAACTCCGGTAATCATGTTTGCCGAATCAGTTGACAGGAACACGGCCACATTCGCTATATCTGCCATCAGCGGAAGCTTCTTCAGCATTGTATCGTTTTTCATGCTTTGTAACACATCGCCCATTTCCTGCGGAACAGCTTCTATAGCCTGACGGAATACCTGAGAATCAGGCGAACCTGCTGAACGTATATTTACCGCACGAACGCCATACGCACCCACCTCTGAAGCGAGGTTGGTGACAAAAGTTTCCATCGCCACACAGGCCGAAGCGAAGCCTCCGGTATAGGGATAGCCGATGCCTCCTGGTGTAGCGGTTAACGAGAGTATAACGCCTGACTTTTGCTGCATCATTTTTCGCGCTGCCGCTGTTGATGTAAGGAATTGAGATTGCAGTGCTACCGTAACAGGGCGCATATAGTCTTCAACACTCATGTCGGTTAGTGCTATATCTTGTACCGACTGAAAATCGATCGCACAAAATGATATATCGATCGTTGTTCCGTTCTGTGTAATCTTTTCGATGTATTCATGAACTGCGTTTTTATTTAACGCATCCACGACACCAACTTCAACTTTGCCGCCTGCCATGGTAATGGTGTCGGCAACCTTCTGTAAGCGATCGGCTGTCCGCCCGGTTAGAAATACTTTTGCACCAGCTTGTGCCAATGCCTGTGCAACGGTGCTGCCGAGAGAGCCCGCGGCACCATAGATAATGGCATTTTTATTTTGAAGTAACATGCGTGTTGGGGTTGATGTGAATATATATACCGTTATTCCAAAAATACGGGTAACACTTTAAATATAACATGGCAGTATGCGGCAGCTTAGGGCTGTGCTTGCGGCAAAGATTTGTTTAGTGAAAGTAAAATTACCGGGGCAACTCGTCTATTTTGAATTCGTGTCCGTTCAGATACCGGTGATAATATCGAATGATGATACCCGACATATCATCGGGATGCAGCACCCCAAGTTTGTTGAAATAATTTGATAAGCGCGAGCCCTTCCATAATCCCCAATTGTTGCGCATCCAAAGTCCCAATCCCATATGATAGCTGCTCAGGGAATTTTCACGTGCACTTGAAAAAGACTTTTTCTCGGCAGACGACAATAGTTTGTCGAGTTGTTTAAAGCAATCCTGCAGATCTGAAGGAATATATACATGATCGATGGAATCCTGGTGGATACGTTTTTTGTATTCAAGTTTTCGCTGCTTGATCTCCTGCTTCCGTTCTTTTTTGGCAACCGATGCTGATTTCTTTCGGAACCCCGTGATATAGTGGAAGTACCATTTCTCAATTCCATCTGGTATTTCATTTTTGTTGAACCTGAGCGCGCAAAGTAATTTTGAAATTTCATCGCGGTAGAGACTGTCACTCATCTCTAACTGAAGGTCTGCGCACCTGCCTGTCGAGTCGATAGCCATCATGATTTCAAACATGTAGTGTTTATAGGTCTGTTCGAAATCCCGGTTGCTCCCTTCCAGGAACACTACATTCAGTTTTTCTTCCAGCACCGTCCAATACTCTCTTCCATTTTCAAGTTTGGGGAGCCCGAATTGAGTCGGTATATCAATGGTGTAATTTTTAATTTTTCGTTTGGTCTGTTCTACGGTTTGTCTGCTGAGAAACCTCGTCAGCAACTCTTTCCGGACCATCTCTCCCGTTGCAGTTGAGAAAGTATATACCAAGCCATTCTGTAACAGTAACGAAATGGTATCGCCACTTATCTGCACATTGTTGCTCGTGTTGATAAACGGAAATTGTATTGCGCTGTCGGACTCGCTATAGGAGTTGTATAAGAGTGCAGGCGTGAGTGTTGAGTCTGTAAGGTTAAAATCACGCAGCGTATATACGCGATCGGACACGCCCCGGTGGTAATATGTGAGGATGCCGGATTCGTTGTTGACGGAGGGATCGATCCAGTTGTCCAGGTAAAACAGCGATTGCCCATCGTTACTGAGAAACAAATAGTCAGGTGAGAAATATCGGTTGATTGTTAGTATTGGTTTCAACGTATCGTTGACCGACACGACCGTTGTCTTCCCGAGTTCTGTCCAAACCTGGTCGGAGAACGGTATAGACTTTACGAAGAAGTTTTCATTTTCTGAATATACCTTGTAGGGATACGCCAGCTGTGCACCACATTGAAGCTGCAGACATGCCAGTATAATTAACAGTATAACCTTGGGCATGGATAAATATAGGGTATTTCATGTTTATTTTAATGCCGGTATCCATCCCTTTTTGTTCCGGATGATTTGTGAAAATTGTATCAGTACATCGGCAGTTTCAAGTATATTGCCAGTATCTTACTTGAAATACATTATGATAAGATTGAAGTCTGTAATCTGGAGTATTGTTATGCTGACAGGTGCAGCACACCATGTGCATGCACAGAAAGCTGTTAAGCATCCCATTTCCAATGAAGAATGGTCGCGCGACTATCAGCCTTTTCGCATTGCAGGGAATTTGTACTACGTTGGTACGTACGATCTGGCTGCATACCTGATTACAACTCCACAAGGACATATACTTATCAATACCGGACTGGATGATTCGGAAGCACTGATCCGTGCGCACGTAAATACACTTGGATTCAAATTCACGGAAATCAAAATACTCCTGGCAACCCACGCTCACTTTGATCATGTGGGCGCCATGGCTGCAATTAAAAAGCAAACCGGGGCCAGGCTTATGATTAATGAGAAAGATGCACAGCTAATGGCAGATGGTGGTGACTCAGACTATATATTAGGTGGCAAGGGAAGCACGTTTGTACCTGTAAAAGCAGATCGCCTCCTGCACGACCGCGATACAATAACGCTTGGCGATATGCGTGTGGTAATGCTACATCACCCGGGGCATACACCAGGTGCCAGTAGTTTTTTATTTGACGTGAAAGACGAACAGCGCATATATAGGGTGTTGATCGCGAACATGCCTTCCATACTCGATGAGACAAACCTGGCCGGCATGCCACGTTATCCGGATGTCGGTAAAGACTATGCCTATACCTTGAAGGCGATGAAAGCTTTACAGTTCGATTTATGGTTGTCTTCGCATGCCAGTCAGTTTGAACTGCATAAGAAACACAAGCCCGGTGCCGCGTATAGACCGGAAGTATTCAGGGATCGTACTGGCTACGATAAATCACTGGCAGAATGGGACAAGGTATATAGCGAGCGATCAGGAAGTAAATAAGTGCATGACTGACGCGTTAAGAAAATTTCTGTCTGCTTTTTCTGTCTTTGATGCGCAGGAAATAGAAGCTGTAATTGATAGTATGGGAATAGAGACCCACGCGAAAGGAACACTTCTGCTGCGCGAAGGCGAGATCACATCCCGGTGTTACTTTATTCTGAAGGGATGCATTCGTGAATATCAATTACTGGATGGTGTCGAGAGAAATATAGCATTCTTCACCGAACATCACGCAGTGATATCCTATACCAGTTACCTGGAGCAGGCGCCATCGCAGCATTACTATACTTGCCTGGAAGATTGTGTTGTGCTCGCAGGTACGCGCGCGCAGGAACAGGCATTGCATAAACTATATCCCCGACTTGAATTTCTTACACAAACTATATTGCAAAAAGATTATCAACAGATTCAACGGCAGTTGGCAATGATGATCAGTTATAGTCCGGAAGAGCGTTATGAATACTTACTCGCCACTCGTCCGGAGTTGTTGCAGCGTGTGCCACTGCATCACCTGGCTAGTTTTATAGGTGTAACGCCTGAGTCCTTTAGGCGGATACGGAAGCGGGTGAGTCGATAACAATACTTACGATATATACCCTTATACCGGCGAAACGACAGACTTCAAGTTTTTAGTTCTGAAGCTGATCAACGCGAATGTACTTGCTATAGCAAAGATGAATTCGGCAACCATGGCTGCTACGATCGTTGCATCTGGTATACCATCAACGACAAGACTGAGCATACGTGCTATACCATACGCGCCATAGAGCACGAGGGAAAGGATAAGTGCCGTTAATGTGATTTCAATAACAAAAGCTCCGGCAATCATAACAACACCGCTGGCGAGAATTAAAGCACCAGGACCACGCATCTCGCTGAGTAAACCGGGGTCGTTTCCCAATTCAATTCCTGCTGATGCCTGAAACGTGACCGGTATAAACAACAGGCAGCTGCCAATGATCAATGCTGTTATACCTGCTGTAAGTAATACAACCTTTACGAATTTTGATATTCCTTTCATACGAATTTTGATTAGACGTACAAAAGTTGCCTATAGCGGAACGGTATACATTGACTTTGGGGAAGAAGTGAAATGTTAGCAGCAATATGGATCGCTTTGAAAGTTTCCTCTGGTGATTTTTATGAATGCTCGTTCGGTTAGCCTTAATTTTTTTTAATCAACCGGCTTCGGTTGGGTGTGGGGCGGTCCGGTATTTTTGTCTATCTGAAAAAAAATCAGCCACTGCTAAATCACTTGACGAAAAACATTTCAAAAAAATCAGAAAAAATATTTTTACGTTTTTACACGGCTGTAAAACAAAAAAGCTCCGAAGAGGTGTCTTCGAAGCTTTTTGAAGTGATCCCGCTGGGATTCGAACCCAGGACCCATACATTAAAAGTGTATTGCTCTACCAGCTGAGCTACGGAATCTTGTCAATTTTGCGGTTTTTCCCGTAATTGAGGGCACAAAGGTAATCCAATCTGAATTATATGCAAAGGAGCGTTTCAAAAAATCTTATTATTCTTTTCATAAATATTTTCTGTGCGAGCTATACCCTTCTCGCTCAGACTTCTACACATCGGCTAAGTCAGGCCGATTCGCTTTTTAAAGAGAAACGCTACGTTCAGTCACTTGAACATTATAAAGCAATCTTTGATCAGCACCAGTATTCTCCTGCTATGTTGCTGAAAATGGCATACATAGAAGAAGGCCTGCAGCAAACCGGAGCAGCACTTTATTATCTGAATCTCTACTATAATGTAACAAACGACAAAACGGTGCTCGAAAAAATGGAAGAGCTGGCCGACAAACATAACCTGGAAGGCTACAAGCAAACTGATGCCGGAAGATTTTTATCATTCTACAACGATTACCATTGGCCGGTAGGCATTGCGTTGATGGCGATTGCTTTTTTGTTGCTGGGCTTGAGCTTCTTTTTGAAAAGAAGAAAACATATGTACTGGCCTTCGCTCGTGGTAATGGTTCTTGTACTGGCAGCATTGGTGGTGCATAACACCGTGGGGACGAAAGTTGCCATGGGTATTGTTGCAAACACAAACACCTATATTATGGACGGACCTTCACCGGGTGCTTCGGTTGTTTCGGTTATTCAGTCAGGGCATCGCGTGGAAATCGTTGGGAAAAAAGATGTGTGGATAAAAATTATGTGGCAGGGCGAGACTGCCTATATAAAAGAAAATAATTTGCTACCGCTGAGCCTGTGATTCATCATCCCAGTACGAAACCGTAACAACACCTTTATATTCTTTGTTGGAATATTTTACGAGGTAATAATACATGCCGGATGCTTCGCCTACGGCATACCACTTGAACTCACGATCAGCACTGGCAAAAACTTCTTTGCCCCAGCGGTTATAGATTGTGATGCCCTCGAAATGGCCCGCGCAATTATCGAGTGGAAGAATGTTGAGAAGTTCGCCTGTAGTGGCATCACGTTTCATCATGGCGAAGTAATCGTTCTTTAAATCGCCATTGGGTGAAATGAAGTTAGGTGGAAGAAACTCGGTGTCGCTTCCATCTATATCTTTAATCTTGATACTTACTTCTACAGTGTCTCCCTTTCCGTTAAAGCATCGGTCGTCTGTTACGAGGAAGGTGAAGATGTAATCATTTTCATATTGCCCGTTGGTAAAGATGTCGCATTCCGGTTTCCAGGTAAAAGGCGATTGTACACTGCCGCGACCTTCAGCACCCGTAAACGTGTAGCCCTCGGGTTGTACGTTACCTGTAGCAGAAAGTAATTTCAGTTGCAGCATGTCTGCTTCGGGGTACGTGTCGTGATCAATACCATTCAGGCTCAGATCGATTTGCTGGCCAAGCGTAACTACCATTGAGTTATCAAGCGTCAAGGCTATAGCAGGGTTAACGCTCGACACAGACAATTGAGGTTTTGCATTATCCGGAGGCGTTAGTTTTACATTTACCACCAATGTATCGTAATACAGAAAGCGACATTTATTTTCATTATCCGCTACGAGGAAGTGGAAGGTAAACTCATCTTTTACATCCAGGTCTACATTATCGCAGCGTATGTTCCAGGTAAAGAGTGAACTTACGTTTTCATAGTCGGTGTCCTGCGGAAATGAAATGGAGTAATCCGCCAAACTGAAATCTTTGCCCGTTCCCGTGAGTATGAGTTTATCTTTATCGAGATCTTTTCCATTCACGTGAAATATCAGCGACTGATTTACTTTTCTTTCAAGACTTACCGTATCGATCAATGTACTGTTGTTGGTAAGCTCGGGCGATGAAATAAGCGGTTTGCTGTTGCCCGGCAATTGTATCGTAAGATTTACCTTCATACGATCAGGATGATTGAAGGCACATTGATCTTCATCTTCAACCTGCAAGACTATATCAAAGTTTGTTCGATTGGTAAAATTAAATACGTCACACCGCGGGTCCCATGTTAGCTCTGTAAACAACGTATCGCCAACTTGTCCTAAAGATTTGAAAGATATACCGGCACTGGCCATATCAACACCAATACCTGGTATAATTACCTGTTTCATTTTGTCGCCATCTTCATCAACAGCTTTGATCAGCCATTTCTGCACAGGCGATCCTTCCGTTACGGTTTTGCTGATGTCGGCGGTAGAGTAATACGGGTTGTGATTAACCGGTGGAGTTATATTTACCAATACGCGGAGTGTATCAAAGTATGGAAGACTACACGCATCGTCAAACGCAACAATGCCAACCGTATAGGGACCTTCTATAAAGGGACATTCATCAAAACAAATCCGGAATGTTTTTGTCGGGGCGGATGCAGTAAGTGTTACCGATGTAATCGCCGGAAGTATACCACTGACATCCTTTTTAAATCCTATAGGTATAGCTTTAATGGTAACGTTCTCAATAAAGCTATCCGAACTCTTCAATGCATCCGGATCAGATACCTGTACTTCAATACAGCGGTTGGCATCCGTTACGGTATTGCTGAAGGTAACGTTCATGTTTCCGTCATAGGTAAAATTGCTGTCGGTTAATTTCTTTCCGAGTATCTGCGGGGGTTCAGCTACCGGACACGCATCGACTACAAGCATCTGGAAGTCGCGTCTTACTTCACCCAGCTTTATACCTTTTCTATACTCCTCGCACTTCACGGCAAAAACATATAGTCCCTGAGTTTTTGGTGTAACGGTTAGTAAACCATCAGTACTGATTTTCAGATCAGGTGAACCTCCTATAATATTTGTAAGACTAAAAGGCGATCGCCAAGTTACCAATGGATAAGGCGCAGGACTTGGTCCTCCGGAAGGTATGGCTTCTGCTGTGTGTGTGTTTAACGGAGTTACCAGGGTATATACCAGTGAATCGCCATCAACGTCTGTTCCGGCGAAGTCTGCATAATAAAATTTATCAGGACATGCATAGTCATTGAGGGGAGGGAACAGTCGCGGTGTTGAGTTTACAAAAGGCTGACCATTTTTAACAACCGGGGGAAACTCCAGGTAAAAAGTTTGTCCTGCGGCATTTGGATAGTCAATTACTCCGGGAGGAGGCTCTTGACTAAGGATGTTAAGAAGGCCTTTGCTGTTATAGTTACGACAGCAACGTTCCCACACAATATAGTATCCTTCCGCATCGCCATATTGGCTGTCGGAAAATGTCATCAGTGTTTTATAGATGAGTTTGTCTGTTTCTATTTCGCCATTCGAACATTCGGGTTGTGTATACGAAACGCGCGAAATACTATCGAGCGGCAAAAATACATCCTGTACAAATCTATTGTCGCGCTTTCGAAAAATCCGGGCATTTACAAAAGTATCACGAGCTCCGTCAGCACCATTCTTGGCATCGAAATAAAGAATGAGTCGTACTTCGTAGCGATTCGTGGATATATACCGGATTTCGAACTCTCCGCCCACAATGTGCGAGGCAAGGGAAGGAAACGCCACCACAGCAAATACCAGCAGCAGTAAATATCTTTTCATAACGTTCCGGCTAGACATTAAATATAGGGAATAAGGATGAAGCGAAAAACCCCCGCAGGTTTGTATTTTTGCGCCCTTATGCGAAAAGGAGACATAATCGAAAATCTTGTAGTCGAAACCATGGCATCTGAGGGCAAATGCGTTTCGCGTGTAGATGGTAAAGTGATTTTTTTACAGGGCGGAGCACCGGGCGACACCGTAGATGCACGCCTGACGAAAATAAAAAGCAGCTTTCTGGAAGGCACAGTAACGGCTATTAAAAAATTCTCGGCCGATCGCGAGACTCCTTTTTGTATTCACTTCGGCTTATGCGGAGGCTGCTCGTGGCAGCATATCAACTATCCTACGCAGTTGCTGTATAAGCAAAAGCAGGTGGTAGATAACCTGGAACGATTGGGAGGATTAACATTTCCGGCAATCAGGCCTATTGTCGGATCTGCCAAAACCAGATTTTATCGCAACAAACTCGACTATACATTTTCAGCAGAACGCTGGCTCACGAAAGAGGAGCTTCACGAGCGCAAAGAAGCATTGCCCGATGCACGCATGCATCAACTATATACACCGGAAGATGTAGCGCTCGGCTATCACATACCGCGTAAATATGATCTGGTGTTTGACGTAAAAGAATGTCACCTGCAGCCGGATCCATCCAATGCTATACGTCTTGCTGTTAAAGATGAAGCGATGAAAGCATCGATTCCGTTCTTTGATCTGCGCAAGCAAATCGGTTTTCTCCGTACCGTTACCATTCGTACTGCAAATACGGGTGAGACCATGATTATTCTGCAGGTAACATATGATAAGATGGAGTGGATCGAACGTATACTTCATCGTCTGGAAAAAGATTTTCCGCAGATTACTTCGTTCAATTATGTTATCAATGGCAAGAAGAACGATACGTTTGCTGATCTGAATATAGTGTGCTGGAAAGGTAATCCCTATATAACCGAATCGATGCCGAAGCCTGACGGCTCAGGCACACTTCAATTTCGCGTAGGACCAAAATCATTTTATCAGACTAATTCAGAACAGGCTTACGAACTATATAGAATTACCTGGGAGATGGCGGAGTTGAAAGGCGATGAGCTTGTATACGATTTATATACCGGCACGGGCACCATTGCCAACTTTGTAGCAGGCCAGGCAAAGAAAGTAATAGGACTTGAATATGTAGCCGCTGCGATTGAAGATGCAAAAGTGAATTCGCAGATCAACAATATTTCCAATACTGATTTTTACGCGGGCGATATAAAGGATCTGCTGGATGATGATTTTCTAAGTAAACATGGAAGACCGGATACAGTAATTACCGATCCGCCACGCGCAGGCATGCATGAAGATGTATGCAAAATGCTTTTGAAGGCAGAGCCCAGGAAGATAGTATATGTAAGCTGTAACCCTGCCACACAGGCGCGCGACCTGAGTATACTATCTGAGAAATATACTATCGTTGCTGTGCAGCCGGTAGATATGTTTCCGCATACCATGCATGTAGAGAATGTTGTGAGCCTGGTACGAAAGTAAGATGCTGCAATAATACCTCGAAGTATATTCTGCTCGTAAAATATGGTTAATACACAGGGCAATGTATGTCGGATTCAGTCAATGCAAAAAGTCTTTTTTAACTCGGCAGTAATGTTGTAAGTAAGGAAGACTTGAGAACGTTGAAAGAAATTAATATAAATCTCCTGAACCTCATGCATTAAGGAGGAGAGAAAGCACTCGTAACCAGGATTAATTTCGGGTACATGCAAAGTATATATACATGTAAGGTGTATTGCAATTTGTTTACGTTGTCGGTAATTGTGTACTAGTTTTTTCGGATTGCTCCGTAATTCTACGGACTGAGTTTTCTGTATAAAGTTCAAATCATACTGGTCAATAAACCGGATGCAAGGTTGTTGTCGCTGTGCGCATTTTTGTCAATCTCTACAAACAAAAAATCTATATATCGGTATGAACGAACTGATTTTTGAAACCGACTTTGTGCAACTTCATTTTGATGCCACTGTTCCGTGCGTTACCGCCACGTTACTTCGTTTTATGAATCACGAAGAATATAAGTTGCATCTGAACACGGGCCTTGATATCATGAAAGATAAAATTAAAAGCACAGGTCGAATGATGTGGCTGCCGGATACTCGCTTATCTCCGGTATTTGCTGATGAAGATACTGCGTGGGCTATTGAAGACTGGACTCCGCGTGCACTGGTTGCAGGTATATATCACGTTGCTTTTGTTATCCCGCAAAGCGAATGGGCAAAGGTAGGCGTTGAAGATTATGGTGAAGGATCCAAAGGCGATGGCGAAAAGCAGGGAATGACGGTTGCATTTTTCACGAGCCAGGAGGAAGCGAAGGAATGGTTCAGAAATTTGAATAAATATACTGTAGCGAAATAATATGACAGAACGCATTTATGCTGTTGACAACGGGTATATAGATTACGATCCGTCCATCCCGGGCTTTATTTCTGCTGTAGTAGGGTATATGCCTTCGCCTGAGTTCAGACTTTTTATGATGGCGGGGCTCGATCTCCTGACTGAAAAGATAGACCTTCTCGGTAATGTTGCCTGGATTGCTGATATCCGGAAAACTGAAATTTATGATCAGGAGGATATCGAGTGGGCTCTCGGCTGGAACAAAAAAGCTTACGAAGCGGGTCTTCGATACGTGGCGATGATTATGCCGGAAAGTATGTTTGCCACACTCAACGTGCAGGAGTATATGGAGGAGCGTAAAAGGAAGTCAGACACGTTGGTGGTAAAACAGTTTGGTGACCTGGATTCAGCAAAAGAATGGTATAGCTATGTGCTAAAGCCATAATGCTACATCGTCACGCAGCGATGAAAATGTATGTTACAAATATAGTATAGATAACCTAAACAAATATAGCGTCAATGATCACAAGACTTTACTCCGTAACACAAGGATATATAGATTACGATCCGGTTGTTCCTTGCCTTGTCGGCTGTATCGATAGTTATATGACTTCAGAGGAATTCAGAAGTTTTATGATGAAAGGACTGGAGCTGATTCAACAGAAGGTGAAAGAACATGGAAAGATGTCTTGGATTGCAGATCTGAAAAAGTCTGATGTTTTTGATCTGGCCGATACGGAATGGGCTAGTCAGTACTGGCACGTGGAGGCTCATAAAGCCGGAATAGCATGTGCTGCATTTGTAATACAGGATAATGTGTTTGCCGTTACAAACGTGGAAGAGTTTATGGAGCGTGTCGATCATGCGGTTATTACTTCCAATTCCTTCAGCACCCTGGATGACGCCAAACGCTGGTGCAGCAAAACGCTGAAAGGCAAATAAGACGGAACGTTACATCGCTACCAAACACTAGTTATAAAAATTTTTTAGTCATTATACTTGAATCCTTCCTGCAAAACTCTCAACATCGCTGCCTGAAAATTTTTTAATCATGCGGCAGAAGTTATTAAGTGAAGGTGCAAAGGAATTAAGCTATGAGATCCGTGAGATCGTAAAGAAGGCAGACCAGTTAAAGAAACTCGGTGTCGCCATCTCATGGGAGAACATTGGCGACCCTATACAGAAGCATCACAAACTTCCGCAGTGGATCAAGGATATCATCTCTGACATGATGAAGCAGGATGATACCTATAGCTACTGTCCTTCCAAAGGGATGCTGGAAACAAGAGAATTCCTGGCCAGACAAACCAACGCCATGGGCGGTGTACAAATTACCGCGGAAGATATCTGTTTCTTTAACGGACTCGGTGATGCTATATCCAAGGCATACCAGTTCATATCACGTACATCTCGGGTAATCGGTCCGTCACCGGCTTACTCTACACACTCGAGTGCCGAAGCCGCGCACGCAGCGCATGAACCATTGACTTATAAACTGGATCCCAACAATAAATGGTATCCGGACCTGGATGATCTGTACAACAAGGTAAAGTATAATCCGAACGTAGTAGGTATACTCATTATCAATCCCGATAACCCAACGGGAATGGTATATCCGCTGGAGACATTAAAGCGTATCGTTGAGATCGCGAAGGAATTCAATCTCTTTCTGCTTGCGGATGAGATCTATATTAACATCACGTATAACGGAGCGCGGGCATATTCACTGGCAGAGATCATTGAAGATGTACCGGGTATATCCATGAAAGGTATATCCAAGGAATTACCGTGGCCGGGTGCGCGCTGCGGATGGATGGAATACTATAACCGCGATAAGGATGAAGACTTCAACCGGTTTTGTCAGGCGCTGGACAACGCCAAGATGATTGAAGTGTGTTCTACCAAATTGCCGCAGCTCACGATACCAAAAATACTGGGCGACCCTCGCTTCAAAGTATATCGCGAGGAAACCAATAAGAATATAGGTCGCAGAAGTAAGATCATATCCGATATACTGGGTACTGTGCCGCAGCTTACGTTCAACGAAACGTTTGGAGCTTTTTACAACACCATTATATTCCGCGATGGAAGTTTGAAGTCAACGCAGAAGTTGAAGATTGCGAACGCGCAGATCAGCGGACTGGTTGATAGCTGGGTAAATAATACCGATGGCACTCCGAAACAAGATATAGCGTTGGATAAACGCTTTGTATACTACTTGCTTGGCGCCAAAGGCGTTTGCGTAGTGCCTATATCATCGTTCTGTTCGGAGCTGCAAGGCTTCCGCGTTACTTTACTGGAAGAAGATGAAGATACACTCGTTAAAACCTTCACAGCTATCCGTGATGGTATCGTAGAGTATCTGCAATCGTAATGTTTTTTTTCCGCAGATTGAACAGATAAAGGCAGATAAAACGCATTTGATTTTTTCAAATTTGTTCTGCATCCATCCGCGTAATCTGCGGGAAAACAAATTCCGGAATCGAACACCCTGCGCTGTTACCGGACGATGGTTTTCCTGAAAAACCGCTTATTTTGATCATTTTGGCAATGGTATGACCTTTGTCTCCATCACTGTCAAATCCTAAACGCTGGGTATGATCAAGTATTATCTTCTTCTTTTTGTCCGGAACATCAGACGTCAGAAATTATTCTCTGCCATTAATTTATTAGGTCTTACCGCAGGTATCGTCAGCACATTACTGATATACCTGTATGTAGATCGTGAGTTCAGTTACGATCGCTTTCATGAAAATGCAGAGAACATCTACCGCATCAATCAAACCTTTATATGGGGCGAGAATGATAACAACCAGTTTGCTTCACTGGGGCCTGGTGTTGCGTATGCTATAAAAACAGATATACCGGAAGCCAAAGAGGTAACGCGCGTGCAACCTCCCGGAGATTTCCTGGTGACGAACGCTGAAGATAAAAATGATATACGCGCGTTTGATGAATCCGATATACTCGCAGTCGATTCAAACTTCTTTAATGTATTTACGTTCCCATTGGTAAAAGGCGATATAAAAACTGCCTTGCAAAAGCCACACTCCGCTATACTTACAGAATCGACAGCAAAGAAATACTTTGGGTCAAAAGAAGCTATAGGAAAATTGCTGCAGTTTGGGGAAGACAGTGTCGCGGAAGCCTACGAAGTTACAGCCATTGTTAAAGATATACCCGATAACTCTTATATAGAATTTGATATACTGGTGTCGATGAGCAGTTTTCCACGGATCATGGAGTCGAACGACCTCTGGCTCTGGACAACTTTCGAAACGTTTGTGTTACTGGACAATCAAGCTTCTTTACCAGCATTCGAAGCGAAATTGCAAACACTGCCGCGCAAGTATGCGGAAGGAACGTTGCAGCGCATCATGAACCAGTCATTTGATGACTATATTAAAACCGGTAAGAAGTGGGACCTGTTTGTTCAGCCTCTTACTTCGATCCGTTTGCATTCTACCAATGTATATAACCGCCTTAATAATGTAGGCAATGCTACCACGGTATATATACTGATAGGAGTTGAGGTGCTGATCATTTTGCTCTCGTGTATCAATTTCATGAATCTTTCTACAGCACAGTATACACGCAGAATAAAAGAATCCAGTCTGCGCAAGATCATGGGCTCTGATAAAATTCAGCTGGCATTGCATTTCTTTTCAGAAGCATTTATGTTCTGCTGTCTCGCGGCATTGATCGGATTAGGATTGGTGCAGTTACTGCTACCGTTCTTCAATGTGCTTACTGAAAGTCACCTCTCGTTAAACCTGCTGCAGCATCCGGATATAGTATGGATATTGTTGGGATTGATTATCGTGATGAGTTT
>CAMLLI010000014.1 GCA_946480685.1 uncultured Flammeovirgaceae bacterium
AAAGGCGTTGACTCACTAGCGTATCACTTGTCACGATTTTTTAGAGACAAGTCTAAGGAGGACTACAAGCGGATGTTGATCGATGCCCGTAAATCACACAAGCAGTATATTATACTTAATCGCAAGCGCATCGATTATCAGGATAAAAAGATGATGATGGACTGGCCTATATTTCGTGAAGGCCGGCTTCGTGGCGGTGCTATATTTGAAAAAGTGGATGTGCGTTATCATCCCTTCTCAAATCTCAGTAAAAGAACGATCGGGTTCATCAACGAGAATGATAAAGGAGCAGGACTCGAATTCTCTTTCGATAAGCAGCTTGGTGGTCAGGATGGATACGCTTACTATCAGAAAATATCCGGTGGTATATGGAAGCCGGTATACGATGCCAACAATGTAAAAGCAGTGGATGGTCTCGATCTGCAAACTACACTGGATATCAACTTGCAAGATGTAGCCGAGACAGCTTTGCATAAAGCGATGGTGGATCACGATGCAGACGATGGATTGGTAGCGGTAATGGAAGTTTCTACAGGTGAGATCAAGGCTATATCAAACCTCAGCAGCGATGGTCGCGGTGGATTCTATGAGAAGTTCAACTTTGCAGCGGCAGGATTGTTCGAGCCGGGATCAACGTTTAAGGCAGTCACCATGATTGCTCTACTGGAAGATACTAACATGGAGTTGACCGACAGCATCGATGTTGGTAACGGAGAATTTACTTTCTACAATAAAACTGTTCGCGATCACGAAGATCATGGATTGGGAACTGTAACGATTAAGGAAGCATTTGAGCATTCCTCAAACGTAGCGATGGCCAAGCTGGTGGATAAACATTTTGGTTTGCATCCGCAGAAGTTTGTAGACTATATCGATCGTCTTAAACTGTCGCAACCACTCGGTATTCAGATTGTCGGTGAGCCAACACCTAAAATCAAACGCCCGGGACAAAAAGGCTGGAGTGGTATAAGTTTACCCTGGATGGCATACGGGTATGGTTTTGAAATCACACCACTGCATACACTCGCATTGTATAACGCTATAGCGAACAATGGTAAAATGATAAAGCCAGTATTTGTAAGAGCGATTAAGCATGCTGACGAAGACGAAACGAAATTTGAGACAGAGGTGATTAACAGCAGTATATGTTCCGATAAGACACTCGATCAATTGAGACTACTGCTGGAAGGTGTTGTAGAGAATGGAACGGCAAAGAATATAAAAGGAACACATTACCGTATAGCTGGTAAAACCGGAACTGCGCAGATATTGGACAAAGGCCGCTATACTAAAAAATATGTTACTTCATTCGTTGGATACTTTCCGGCACATGCGCCTAAATATAGCGCCATTGTGTTGATTAAGAATCCAAGAGGCTGGTATCAATACGGAAGCAGTGTAGCTGCACCTGTGTTTAAAGAGATCGCAGATAATATATATGCACGTGATATAAATCTGCATCAGCCGATGGATATCAAGAAGTTTACAAAGACTGATGTATTACCTGTGATACGAGCCGGTAATCAGCAGGAGTTAACGATGCTGTGTAATGAATTGGGCGTGTCCAATCATTCCCTTACTGAAAATGAATGGGTACGTTCATCGCGTGCCGGCAATGGTGTTAACTGGAAAAAAGCAATTGAAGGAAAAGATGTAGTACCGGATGTAAAGGGAATGACTTTCCGCGATGCGATATACTTATTGGAGAAATCCGGCCTCAATGTTTTCTATGAAGGAAAGGGTCGAGTGCAGGATCAATCTATAGCAGCAGGTGCGCGTGTCTCAAAAGGCGACCGCATCTATATACGGTTGAATTAGTATAAATGTGGAATTGTGAATAAAAATTGTGGATAACTTTCGAAGAGTAAAAAGACGTGGCTGAATTAAAAGATATACTATATAAAGTTTCACTCACTTCGAGTTACGGTAACATGAGCGTTGCCGTAAACGGAGTATGCTTTGATTCGCGTAAAGCAAAGCCAGGCTTTTTATTTGTTGCTGTAAAAGGTACACTTTCTGACGGGCACGATTATATAACAACAGCCATCGATGCAGGTGCTGCCTCTGTTGTGTGTGAAAAATTACCCGGAGTGATCAACGAAGCAGTAACGTATGTTACGGTTAAAGACAGCGCCCAAGCACTCGGTATAATTGCTTCTAACTTCTATGGTAGCCCATCCGAGAAAGTGAAACTCACAGGTGTTACCGGTACCAATGGCAAGACCACAACGGCTACGCTACTGTACCAATTGTTTACCAAGCTCGGCTATACAGTCGGACTGATCTCTACAGTTGAAAACAGAATAGCAGAAAAAATAATTCCAGCTACGCATACCACACCCGATCCTATACAACTGAATGACCTTCTGAAAAAAATGGTGGAACAAGGATGTTCGCACGTTTTTATGGAAGTGAGCTCGCATGCTGTGGATCAGGAGCGTATTGCCGGGATAAAATTCGCGGGCGCTATATTCACCAACATTACGCACGATCACCTCGACTATCACAAGACATTCGAGAACTATATAAAAGCAAAGAAGAAATTCTTTGATGATCTTCCTGCCGATGCGTTTGCTGTAGTAAATGCAGATGACAAACGCGGTATGGTAATGCTGCAGAATACAAAAGCTACTAAATATAGCTTTGGTCTGAAGAAGATGGTAGACTTCAAAGGAAAGATCATCACAAATTCTATTGAAGGTCTCGAGATCGAGATTGGAGGCAAGAATGTATGGTTCCAGATGATCGGTGACTTCAACGCCTATAATTTACTAGGAGTATACGGTGCAGCTGTATTACTCGGAGAAGATGCAGATGAAGTGCTGACACAGCTTTCATCATTACGCGGTGCACCAGGAAGATTTGAACTGGTAATGCCAGGCTCGAAGATCATTGCTATAGTAGACTATGCGCATACTCCGGATGCATTGAAAAATGTACTCGAAACGATAGCACAGTTTCGCACCGGCAATGAACAGGTAATTACTGTAGTAGGTTGTGGTGGAAACAGAGATAAGACCAAGCGCCCGCTGATGGCATCCATCGCGTGTCGCTTAAGTGATAAAGTGGTGCTTACGTCTGATAACCCGCGTGATGAAGATCCGATGGAGATCATCCGCGAAATGCAGACCGGTGTAACACCTTCAGAAACGCGCAAGACACTGGTAATGGCAGACCGCGAGGAAGCAATCAAAACTGCCTGCATGATGGCGAAAGAAAACGACATCATTCTGGTAGCCGGTAAAGGTCATGAAGATTATCAGGAGATAAAAGGAGTAAAGTATCCTTTTGATGATCGCAAAGTAGTAGAGCGGATGTTGAAAATGTTTAACAACTAGCCGCGCACTGCAAAAGAGATTTGATACTAAAAGATATATAGTATACGAAAAATTTAGACGACCGAGATGCTGTATTATTTGTTTGATTACTTGAATTCACTGGATATACCCGGAGCAGGGGTGTTTCAGTATATATCATTCCGTGCAGGAATGGCAGCATTCCTTTCGCTTTTGATTACGATAACGTTCGGCAAAAACCTGATCAACTTCCTGCGTAAAAAACAGGTAGGTGAAGATATACGCGACCTGGGATTGGAAGGACAGATCCAGAAAAAAGGAACACCTACCATGGGTGGTCTGATCATCATTGCTGCGATACTGGTACCAACATTACTATTCGCTAAACTGGATAATGTATATGTAGTACTCCTCATCATTGCAACGTGCTGGCTGGGTATTATTGGTTTCCTGGATGACTATATCAAAGTGTTCCGTAAGAATAAGGAAGGTCTCGCAGGCCGATTCAAAATTGTAGGACAGGTAGGTTTAGGTCTGATCGTAGGACTCACGCTATATTTCAATGAGTTCGTAGTAGTGCGGGAAGTAAGTCCTGCATCGCTGGCAAGCATTGAGACAGCCGCTTTTCAGCAGGATCCGGATTCACAGATCGAGTATAAAGATGTGAAGTCTACCAAGACAACGGTGCCTTTCGCGAAGAACAATGAATTGGACTATGGCAAGATACTCCCGTTTGTTCCTGAGAAATATACCTGGGTGATCTATGTACTGGTAGTAATTGTGATCATTACCGCTGTATCCAACGGTGCGAACATAACCGATGGTATCGATGGACTCGCAGCCGGTACATCCGGAATTATAGGACTAACACTTGCTATACTGGCATACCTCTCCGGTCGTATAGACTTTAGTAGTTACCTGAACATAATGTATATACCGAACCTGGCAGAGCTGGTAATTTTCTGTACAGCGTTCGTAGGGGCGTGCCTCGGTTTCCTCTGGTACAATGCATACCCGGCACAGGTGTTCATGGGCGATACCGGAAGTTTGACACTCGGTGGTGTGATTGCCGTATTGGCACTCGCAGTTCGCAAGGAATTATTGATCCCTGCACTCTGCGGAATTTTCCTTATCGAAAATCTCTCGGTGATTATACAGGTATCGTACTTCAAATATACCAAGAAGAAATACGGTGAAGGCAGACGAATCTTTTTGATGTCGCCACTGCACCACCACTATCAAAAGAAAAATATACATGAAGCGAAAATTGTAACACGCTTCTGGATTGTAGGTATACTGCTGGCGATTATAACACTGGCAACATTGAAATTGAGATAATGAGCGAACGCATCGTCATATTGGGAGCAGGGGAGAGCGGAACGGGAGCAGCATTGCTCGCGAAGCAGAAGGGCTTTGATGTTTTTGTATCAGACCAGGGTCAGATCAAAGACAAGTATAAAGCAGAACTGCAGCAGCACGGTATTGCTTTTGAAGACAGCACGCATACAGAAGCATCTATACTCAATGCTCAGCTGGTTATTAAAAGTCCGGGTATACCGGATAAAGCAGAGATCGTTAAAAAGATCAAAGCTGCCAGTATACCGGTGATTGATGAGATTGAATTTGCGTCACGCTATATCAACGGGAAGATCATTGCTATAACCGGAACGAACGGTAAAACTACCACTACACTGCTCACCTATCATTTACTGAAGAGTGCAGGGTATAATGTAGCACTGGCTGGTAATGTTGGTTTCAGCATGGCACGTCAGATCACCGAGAAGAATTTTGACTGGTATGTACTCGAAATGAGCAGCTTCCAGTTAGACGGAACGAAGAAGTTTAAACCGGAGATCGGTATACTGTTGAATATTACTCCTGATCACCTCGATCGCTATGAGTATACCATGCAGAAATATATCGACTCCAAGTTCAGGCTCATTCAGCAGATGGATGCGAGCCAGCACTTTATATACTATACGGATGATGCTGTAATAGCAACAGAGGTAGAGAAGAAAAATATACTTCCCGATCAGGTGAAAGTATCATTGAAGAATGATGCCAATACCAAGGCATACTTCGATGGCGCGAAAATGCGTTTTAATCTGAAAGACAGCTTTGCCATAGCGCAATCAGAAACAACGCTGAAAGGTCCGCATAACCTGATCAATACCATGGCTGCTGTTTCAGCTGCGTACCTCGCAGGTGTAAAACTCGAAGCCATTCGCGAAGGATTGAAAACCTTTAAGAACGCACCACACAGACTCGAGTCTGTGGCCGTGATAAAAGGCGTTGAGTTTGTAAACGATTCAAAGGCAACCAATGTAGACTCAGTAGTATATGCATTGGGCAGCTATGATAAGCCGCTGGTATGGATTGCCGGTGGTGTTGACAAGGGCAACGACTATAACATTATAAAAGAAGACGTACGCAAGAAGGCGCGCGCACTGATATGTCTCGGTAAAGAGAATGACAAGCTGAAAAAGGCATTTGGCGATGTGGTGCCTGTAATACAGGAAACACAAAGCGTACCCGAGCTTGTGCGTATGGCCCTGGCGTTGGCGAAAGCTGGTGATGTAGTGTTGCTCTCTCCGGCATGTGCAAGTTTTGATCTCTTTAAGAATTATGAAGATCGCGGAGATCAGTTTAGAAAGGCAGTACTGGATTTAAAGAAAGAAGCGGAGGCATAGTATGGTTAAATTCAAAGAATGGGCTGACAAGAATCTGCAAGGTGACAAAGTTATCTGGGCAGTGGTGTTCGCATTATCCATGATCAGCATTCTGGTGGTATATAGTTCCATCGGTACGCTGGCCTATAAACATGCCAAGAGTCCGGAGTACCTGCTGATTAAACATACCATGACGGTACTGGCAGGTTTAGCTGCCATGTGGTTTGCGCACAAGATTGACTATAGATACTACTCGAAGATCTCCAAGTTCGCGCTGTGGATCAGTATACCGTTGTTGATATATACTTTTACCAACGGTGTTACGTTGAATGATGCTGCACGTTGGATACAAGTTCCGATCGTAGGATCATTCCAGCCTTCAGACTTTGCGAGTTTGGCATTAATCGTGAACCTCGCGAGTATGTTGTCCAAACGTCAGCAGAATATAGATGATATTAAGGAATCACTGATCCCTATATTGTTCTGGTGCGGAATGATCTGCGGATTGATCGCTCTCACCAACTTGTCTACAGCCGTGTTATTACTCATCACCTGTATGCTCATCATGTTCATCGGTCGTGTTCCAACCAAATATTTAGCGATGCTGGTATTTGTTGGTTTACTCTTCGGTGCATTGGCGATCAAGTTTGGTAGCCGCGGTGAGACAGCGAAGAACAGGATCACCAACTTCATCAACGGAACAGAACTTCCGTTCCAGGCCAAGCACGCGCGCATTGCCGTTGCAACCGGTGGGGTGGTGGGTAAAGGTCCGGGTAACAGTGATCAGCGAAATATACTGCCGCACCCTTACTCTGACTTTGTGTACGCTATTGTGATTGAAGAGTATGGTATGTTGGGAGGGATCATTGTTCTGGCACTATACCTGTTACTGCTGCATCGGGGAATGAAAGCGTCCTATAACAGCGAGCGAGCCTTCGGAGGTTTACTCTCGGCAGGGTTATGTTTCGATCTCGTCTGTCAGGCCATGGTAAACATGGGCGTTGTGGTTGGACTCGGACCAATCACAGGACAACCCTTGCCCTTAATATCAATGGGTGGTACATCCATGGTGTTTACAGGTTTGTCCATTGGAATTGTGTTGAGTGTGAGCCGCGGAGAACAAGACCGTGCATGGGCAGAACAAACCGGTGAAGTAAAGGAGAAGGATAAAGAAAAAGAACCGAAGAACGTGCCGGCCGCAAAAGCTGCAGCATAATATATAGTATAGATTGAACGGATATATAGCTTGACGCAACAGCAACCATACAGATTGATCATTAGCGGAGGAGGTACCGGAGGACATATCTTTCCGGCCGTAGCGATTGCGAACACTTTTCGCGAGCGTTATCCCGATGCTGATATACTCTTTGTGGGGGCGCAAGGCCGAATGGAAATGACACGCGTTCCGGAGGCTGGCTATAAAATCGTTGGACTTTGGATCAGCGGTTTACAGCGCAAGCTTACGTTGTCCAATTTGTTGTTCCCGATCAAGATGATCGTAAGCTATATGAAAGCGCGCGCGATTGTAAAACAGTTCAAGCCGCATGCTGTTATCGGAACGGGTGGTTATGCCAGTGGTCCGATTATGATAGCAGCAACACGTGCCAGTATACCTTCTGTTATACAGGAGCAAAATTCATTTGCAGGTCTGGCCAATAAACAGGTAGCAAATAAAGTAAGCAAGGTATGCGTGGCGTATGACGGGATGGAGAAGTATTTCCCGAAGGAGAAGATCGTATTTACCGGCAACCCGGTGCGTAAAGATATACTGAGTACCGATACCAAACGCGAGAAAGCGTTAAGTCACTTCGGGTTCAGCAGCAATGTAAAAACGTTGCTGATTATTGGGGGAAGCCTCGGGGCAAGAACGATCAACGAGAGTATACTGGCAGGCATCGGTAAACTTGGCGAAGCACAGATACAAGTGATCTGGCAAACCGGTAAAGGATATTTTGAGACCTATAAGAATCAGCTTGGTAACTACGATACGAAGAAGATCCGCGTTCAGGATTTTGTTCGCGAGATGGACCTGGCGTACGCGGTTGCTGATATCGTGATATCACGTTCCGGTGCACTGGCGGTATCTGAACTTTGCATCGCGAAGAAAGCGTGTATACTGGTGCCGTCTCCCAATGTAGCGGAAGACCATCAGACCAAAAATGCAAAAGCGTTGGCGGATAAAGATGCAGCGATACTGATTCCGGATAAAGATGCAGGCACAAGGCTGGTAGATGAAGCGCTCCAGCTTTTGTTTGATGAAAGCCGTGCCGAAAAGCTTCGGGCTAATATTGCAAAACTTGCCAAGCCCAATGCCACGGAAGATATAGTAAATGAGATTGAAAAATTAATAGCGCATAAGTAAGTGAAGATCGAACAATACGATAATGTTTTTTTTCTCGGTATAGGTGGTATCGGTATGAGCGCCCTAGCACGGTGGTTCATGAAGAAAGGCCTGAAGGTTTCCGGCTACGATAAAACTTCTACCAAGCTTACGGAAGCGTTGCAACAGGAAGGCATGCAGATACACTTTGACGATAAAGTTGATCTGATACCAACTGAAGTGCGCGAGCAGAAAGATAAAACGCTGGTAGTGTTTACTCCGGCTATTCCGAAAGATCACCAGGAGCACGCGTATCTCAAGGAGAAAGGCTATACCATTCTGAAACGTTCAGAAGTTTTAGGACTAATCACTAAAGGCTATAAAACCATTGGTGTAGCGGGTACGCATGGTAAAACAACAACGTCATCGCTGGTGGCGCATATTCTGAAATCGGCCGGCAGGAATATGGTTGGATTTTTAGGAGGTATCACGACCAACTATAATTCAAACCTGGTGATGCAGGGCGATGTAAATCCGGATACGCTGGTAGTGGTGGAAGCTGACGAGTTTGATCGTTCGTTCCTGCGGTTGTTCCCGCAGATCGCGGTGATCACTTCGGCCGATGCAGACCATCTGGATATATATGGTGATCACGACAGTCTGATCACTTCGTTCAAAGACTATATCAAGCAGATTAATAACGGAGGCTCGCTGATCATTCACGAATCCGTAGCAGAAATGCTGGCGAGTGATGTGAGCCACATCAGTAAAAGTATATATAGCATGAGCCGGGGACAATTTTTTGCCGGCAACATTACCGCGATGAGTGGATTTTTTGAGTTCGACCTCCACGGATTTGGCAAGGTCGAGCACGTCAAGCTCGGTGTCCCTGGTTTTCATAACATTGAAAATGCCATTGCAGCTGCTATAGCAACTCACCAGTGTGGTATAGATATAGCAACAATTGTAAAGGCGCTTGAAACATTTACGGGCGTTAAACGTAGGTTTGAGTTTATTGTGAAAGGCAAGAAGGTTATATACGTGGATGACTACGCACATCATCCAACCGAGATAGAAGCTTTCTTACGTTCCATGAAATCGATGTACCCTTCGCGTAAGCTTACGGTTATATTCCAGCCACACCTGTACTCACGCACGCGTGATTTTGCAGAAGGTTTTTCAAAAAGCCTGAGTCTGGCAGATGAACTATACCTGATGGATATATACCCGGCACGCGAACTGCCGATACCGGGTGTTGATTCGGATATGATCTTCAGGGATATAACAAGTCCCGTGAAGCATCGCTGTAACAAGAGTGACCTGATGGAGAAATTAGGACACAGCGAACTGGATGTTATTGTAACCGTAGGAGCAGGCGATATCGATACATTTATTGAGCCTATAAAAGAATTGGTGCTGAGGAAGTATGAAGTTTAAGTTTAACCTGAAGCGTGAAGTCAAGATCGGTGCCGCTATACTTGTTGTACTGGCGATCATTGCTTTTACCGAGCGCAGACGAGGTGAGGTTTCGATAAAAGATATATCAGTAAAGATTGATAACGTTTATGAGAATCATTTCCTGGACGAAGGCGATGTAATGAAGCTGATGCAGCTGAACCAGGAAAATCTGAAAGGTGCTGAAATCACCACGGTAAACCTGAAAGAAGTTGAGAAGCGTGTGAAGGCTGAACCCTTTATAAAAGACGCCCAGTTATACAGCGACCTGAAAGGAAATGTAGTAGTAAATGTAGAGTTGCGCAGGCCGGTAGCCCGGATCGTTCGCAACGATGGACCAGACGGATATATAGCAGAAGACGGAAGAGTGATGCCGGTGTCTGAAAGATTTACTTCGCGTGTGGTGCTGGTGAGCGGAGCCTATATCCGTCAACTGCTGAAACAGAAAACAGTAGATGAAACGGAAGAGGGTAAACAATTGCTGGAACTGATCAAAGCGATACGCGAGGATGAGTTCTGGAGCGCACAGATTGCTCAATTGGACATTGACAGTAAAGCGCGTGTTACAATGTTCTCGCAGGTAGGGGATGAACGCATCGAGTTCGGTAAACCCGATAACCTCGAAGCGAAGTTCAGAAAGCTGAAGATCTTCTATAAAGAAATTCTTCCGCGCATGGGCTGGAACAAATACCAGCGCGTGAACCTGGAGTATGAAGGGCAGATTGTAGCGGAGTAAAATTGAGACAACGACACTGCCGACAGTATATATCCTGAAAAGGAGATTTAAGAAGAAAGAAAACAACCACTATAAAAAAAGTTTACAACCATGGGACAGGAAAAAATAGTAGTAGGGCTTGACATAGGCACAACCAAGATCTGTGCTATTGTTGGCCGTAAGAATGAATTCGGAAAACTCGAGGTTCTCGGCATGGGTAAAGCTGAGTCTGAGGGTGTGGTAAAGGGGATCGTTTTCAATATAGATAAAACTGTATACGCAATTGAAAAAGCGATTCGTGATGCCGGCGATCAGGCAGGGATTGATATAGGTGTAGTAAATGTAGGTATAGCTGGTCAGCACATCCGTTCATTCATACAACATGGTGGTATTACCCGTACTTCCAAGGAAGATGAAATTACCGTGGCTGATGTAGAGCGTCTCACGCAGGATATGTATCGCATGGTGGTTCCTCCCGGAAGTCAGATCATTCACGTAATGCCGCAAGACTACATGGTTGACTATGAAGATGGCATTAAGGAACCGGTGGGTATGTCGGGTGTTCGTCTGGAAGCAGACTTCCACATTATCACGGCACAAACCAACGCGATCAACAATATAAATAAATGTGTACGCAGAACAGGTTTGGAAATTGATGACCTGATTCTCGAACCGCTGGCGTCTAGCCTGGCCGTGTTGAACGATGAAGAGAAAGAGGCCGGTGTGTGTCTCATCGACATCGGTGGTGGTACGACAGATATAGCTATATTCTATGATAATATTATTCGTCACACGGCTGTGATTCCGTTTGGCGGTAACATTATCACCAATGATATCAAACAGGGGTTGATGGTTCTGCCACAGCAGGCAGAGCAGTTGAAGACGCGCTTCGGAAAAGCTATAGCCGAAGAAGCGAGTCCGAATGAGATCGTTTCAATTCCGGGTATACGAAACCGTGCAGCCAAGGAGATCTCGGTAAAGAATCTTTCCAACATCATCGAAGCGAGAATGGAGGAGATTATCGAGATGGCGCATGCAGAGATTATAAGCTCTGGTTTTGAGAACCGGTTGGCTGGCGGAATTGTGATCACGGGTGGAGGTTCGCAGTTAGCAAACCTCAAGCAACTGGTAGAGTATATGACCGGTATGGATACACGGATTGGATATCCGAACGAACATCTGGGCAAGAGTAAAATTGAAGCGATAAAGAGTCCTATGTATGCAACGGCAGTAGGACTGGTGCTCGCTGGATTCCGGTCCTTGGACGAACGTGAAGACCGCTACAAGGAAGCGCGCGAAGTAATAGCAGTGAAGAATGCTGCTGCTGTGAAACCGAAGAAGCCCGTCTCATCAAAAAGTTTCTTCAACGACATCTTGAATAAAACCAAGAGTCTGTTGATCGATGATCTTGACGGAAAGAATGAATATTAAAATGCGATCAGCTATAGGGCATTGAATATATAGTATATATTTTGCGAACTGATCCGAAAAAAAGAAAACAACCACTAAAAGTTTATAATCATGTTTGAAACAGGATCCTACAAATTTGAAGTTCCGAAGCACAGCCAGACTCGGTCGATCATCAAGGTGATCGGTGTTGGCGGTGGCGGAAGCAATGCTGTGAATCACATGTACAAACAAGGCATTAAAGATGTTGAGTTTATCGTGTGTAATACGGATAACCAGGCGCTGAATGGCAGCCCGGTGCCGAATAAACTTCAGATTGGTACCAACCTGACCGAAGGGTTAGGCTGTGGTGCGAACCCTGAAGTTGGAAAGAATGCTGCGCTTGAAAGTAAAGAGCAGATACGCGAAATGCTGAACGGTACAAAAATGGTTTTTGTAACGGCTGGTATGGGCGGTGGAACAGGAACAGGTGCTGCTCCTGTCATTGCCAAGATCGCGAAAGATATGGACATCCTTACGGTAGGAATTGTTACTGCTCCGTTTGGATTTGAAGGAAAGAAAAAAACAGCGCAAGCCGAAATGGGTATAGAAGCGTTGCGTCAGAACTGCGATACCGTACTGGTAATTCTGAACGACAAGCTTCGCGAGATATATGGTAATCTCTCCATCAACCAGGCATTTGCGCAGGCTGATAATATATTAACCACTGCTGCGAAAGGTATAGCAGAGATCATCACATTGGCAGGCTATGTAAACGTAGACTTCCAGGATGTACGCACGGTAATGTTAAATGCCGGTGCAGCCGTGATGGGATCTGTTGAGACACGTGGTGACAACCGCGCGAAGAAAGCAGCCGAAGGTGCTCTAGCCTCTCCGTTGCTTGACAACCGCGACATTATGGGAGCGAAGAAAATATTGCTTTCCATTATCTCCGGTGTGGAAGCAGAACTGCAGATGGACGAGTTATCGGAGATCACGGAATATATACAGGAGCAGGCCGGTGAAGAAGCAGAGATGATCTTCGGTCACGGTGTTGATCCTGATCTGGGTGACAGAATTCGTGTAACCGTTATTGCTACCGGTTTTTTGTCAGATTCCAGAATAGCAGCAACATCATCATCAACTCCTAAAAAACAGGAAGATGTAAAGAAGGTGCATGATCTGGAACGTTCACAAGGCTGGTTGTTCAACGGTAATGTTGACAGCTCGGTTAATAATTCCATGAACGAGAAGAAAGATGTTGAACTAAAGACCAAACAGCAGGAGCCGAAGCCGGAAAAAAACGATGATAAGCCGCAGGAGCGTGAAGTAACTTTTTCCGGTCCTTTTAACAGCAGATTTGAACAGCCTACACGTACGGATGATGAAGGCGAAGACAGTCTCTTTCGTGATGACGACTTCGATGTAACGTCTGTACAATATGGTGACCAGGTTATTAATGATGACGGCATGATGGAGCTTCGCACTACGAAGCAACGTCTGCAGCAACAGGCAAAAGAACGTCATGACAAACTGAAGCAGGTGCGCAAGTCTGAAATGACGAAGGAAGAGTTCAACGAGAAGTGGTCACTGCCGGCATACCTGCGCAGAGGTGTGAAGATGCAGGATGTACCGCACTCATCAGAGCCGTTCATCTCCAAGTATAACCTGAATGATGATAATAATATTTTAGGTAACAATAAGTTTTTGCACGACAATGTAGATTAACAGGAGCGCATCTATACTATATATAGGTATAGGTGCCGCTGAAGATATGGCACTTCGGCACGACAGGTCATTTACTCCATTCGTAGTGGTTGTTGGTTGTAAATATTTTTTGCCGGTGTCGGGTGCCAATTTTTTAAAGTGTAGTAGCGCGAATTTTTTGTCCTGACCCGGTTGGGATCGCGCAAGGCAGTGCCGGACGTTGACCGCGTCCGGCATTTGTTTTTTTTAAGCTGCTGGTTTCTGGCTGCAGGCTGCAAGACTGGTGTCGTATGAGATGTTTCTCCTCGCCTTGGTTCCGTTATCATGTTCAAGTTTAAACGCTTTACAAAGATTATGCCTTTTGTTTTGATATATCATAATTCTATGTATATTCGTTCTATGTATTCGAAAGAACTGCTGAAGGGTACGCTCACGGCTATAATTTTGAAATTATTGGCGGAGCATGAGAGAATGTATGGCTACGAGATTTCGCAGCATGTAAAGGAACTGACAGATGGTAAAATTCATCTGAAGGATGGCTCACTATACCCGGCTCTTCAAAAGATGACTGCCGATGGATTGCTTTCTTATAAAGAGGAATATATAGGGAAGCGTGTGCGCAAATATTACTTCCTTACTAAAAAAGGACAGAAGGAGAAGGTTGCTTATCTCGAAGAGTTAAAAGACTTTATGGGTACGCTGAACAAGATCGTTTTTCCGCAATTAAAATCGATATGATGCTCTCCGAAGAACAGGTTGAGTATATACGAAGCCGCGTTAAGCATGGTGGTATAGGTATGGCAACCTTGCAAGACGATGTGCTCGATCATTTATGTTGTGAGGTAGAACGAAAGATGGAAGAAAATTTACCCTTTGATGTAGCGCTTACTACAGCTATACAGGAATTTGCCCCGGAGGGATTAGCAGAGATAGAACAGGAAACACTTTTATTGTTAAACGCTAAACTGATAAATATGAAAAAGATCATGTATGGAATTGGCTTCGCCTCTACCAGCAGTATGAGTATGGGCGTTACGTTTAAGCTCTTGCACATGCCGGGTGGCGACCAGTTAGTAACGTATGGCTTTTTAACTTTTGCGCTCGTCTTTTTGCCATTGGTGGTTATTAACCATTTCAAGGTAAATTTAGATGCTTCGTGGACAGACCGTGCGCGTATCTTCTTGGGTATACTCAGTGCACTTGCTACCGGTATGGCCATTATACTAAAATATTATAGCCTGCAATGGGCCGAAGTACTTTTACTTACAGGAGCAGCACTGTTCAGCTTTGGCTTCCTGCCGTTTTTGTTTTTTACGATGTATAAGAAATCAATTTCCTTGAAATAGCTGCG
>CAMLLI010000015.1 GCA_946480685.1 uncultured Flammeovirgaceae bacterium
TATCATGTGATATAGCCTTCAGGTCTAGCGTTGCAAACTCGCTATGACTTACGGTTAAAATAATAGCATGGTATTTTTTAGACAACGTTGGCGTGAGCGATAATCCGTATTCATGCTTTACTTCATCGGCGTCAGCCTGCGGATCATATATATCTACCTTTGTGCCAAAGCTCTCCAACTCGCGGATTACATCTACTACTTTGCTGTTGCGTATATCCGGACAATTTTCTTTAAATGTTATACCCAGCATCAACACATTCGCGTTGTTGATAGGGAGTTCATTCTGTGCCATGAGTTTGATGACGCTATTGGCAATGTGAACGCCCATGTTATCATTGATTCTTCTGCCTGAAAGGATTACCTGCGGATGATATCCGAGACTATCAGCTTTGTAAGTTAAGTAGTATGGATCTACACCAATACAGTGACCTCCTACAAGACCTGGTTTAAAAGGAAGGAAGTTCCATTTTGTCCCGGCTGCTTCCAGTACTTCATGTGTATCTATACCGATGCGATCGAAGATCAAGGCAAGCTCATTAACAAATGCAATGTTGAGATCGCGTTGCGAGTTCTCGATTACCTTCGCAGCTTCGGCCACTTTTATAGATGAAGCTTTATGCGTGCCTGCGGTAATGATTTTTTTGTAAAGCTGATCTACTTTTTCAGCAACGTCAGGCGTGCTTCCGCTTGTAACTTTTTTAATTGTCGTTACCCGGTGAAGTTTATCGCCTGGGTTAATTCGTTCAGGGGAATATCCACAGAAGAAATCAACATTGAATTTTAATCCGCTTACTTTTTCGAGTACGGGTACACAAACTTCTTCGGTACATCCGGGGTAAACGGTTGATTCGTATATAACTATATCTCCCTTTTTTAATACACTTCCTACGGTCTTGCTGGCACTTTGCAGCGGACGAAGATCAGGAGTTTTGAATTCATCTACTGGTGTAGGCACCGTTACAATAAAGTAACGTACATCTTTCAGATCGGCCAGATCGGATGAGTAGCTTAATTTTGATGACGCCTTTAACTCTTCAGGTTCAACTTCGCGCGTGCGATCGTATCCTTTTTTGAGCTCGTTGATGCGCTCCTGATTTATATCAAAACCTACAACAGACAGAACTTTTCCAAATTCAACTGCTAACGGTAGGCCTACATAACCTAAACCAATAATTCCGATCTTTTCCATTTATAGTTTAATATTGTAATAGTTAATATACCAGTCTATAAAATTGCCTATACCTACTTCGATAGGTGTTGAAGGTTTGAAGTCAACTTCACGCATCAGATCTTCTACATCAGCGAAAGTCTCCGGCACGTCACCGTCCTGAAGCGGGAGTAAATTTTTGACAGCTTTCCTCCCTAACTTTTGTTCAATGACTTCAATGAACTGCATTAGCTCAACGGGTTTATTATTACCGATGTTAAATACTCGGTAGGGTGCGAAGCTGGTTGCAGGGTCTGGCGTCATTCCAGACCATTCCTTGTTCGGCTGAGACGGACGAGGTATAAGTCGTGTTATGCTTTCAACGATATCATCTACATAGGTAAAGTCTCTACGCATCCTGCCGTGATTGAATACATCAATTGGCTTGTTCTCAAGAATCGCTTTAGTGAAAAGAAACAACGCCATGTCAGGTCTTCCGTAAGGGCCATATACCGTAAAGAATCGGAGCCCTGTTGTCGGTAAGTTATAAAGCGCTGAATACGTATGAGCCATTAACTCATTAGACTTTTTGGAAGCCGCGTATAATGATATAGGATGATCGACATTGTGATGGATCGAAAATGGCATCTTTTTATTCGCGCCATATACCGAACTTGATGATGCATACACAAGGTGCTTTGTCTTATTATGACGGCATGCTTCCAGTATATTCAGGAATCCATGAAGATTACTTTCCAGGTAAGCATGTGGGTTGGTAAGTGAGTAGCGAACGCCAGCTTGTGCAGCAAGGTTAACTACATAATCGAAATTAGTTTTTGCAAAAAGATTATCTATTCCTTTTCGGTCAGTCAGATCAACTTGGTTAAAGCTGAACTGGGTGTGTGCTTTCAAAATGTCTAATCGTGACAATTTGAGACGTTGGTCATAGTAATCGTTCAGGTTGTCAAGGCCAGTTACCTGGTATCCGGCATTAAGAAGTTTCTGGCTGAGGTGGAAGCCAATAAATCCGGCTGCACCCGTAACCAAAACAGTTTTGGCTGAAGACATAAAAACAGTGCGTGTAAATAGGTCGCAAAACTAACTAATTTGAGGTATACTAAAAATCAGTTAAACTTGCGGGTTATGACGAAGAAAATGAACTCGGACGAAATTGATCTAATGGAATTGCTTGCTCGCGTTTACAGAGCTTTTAAACGTAATCTGTTGCTTGTTATCATTCTTCCTGTAAGCGGGGTTATATTCACTCTCTCATTGGCGTACAATTCGGGCGACAAATTTTCTTCCAGCATGATGATTACCACCGACTTACTTTCTGCCAACGAAGCCAGGTTCATTTTTGATGAGTTGGAAAAAGCAGACTCAGTTCCGGGCCTGTCGAGCGAAGAGAAAAAAAAACTACTGGGTTTAAATTTTGATGTTGACCAAGGCGAACAGATTGATAAAACCAAACAGGTCTATTTGAAAATAACTGCTATTGTTACAGACCCTGCTATATTTCCTTCACTTGAAAAAACCGTTGTCAGGTATATAAATTCGGTAGATCCAGTGGTAAGGAATCGGCAGAACCAGGAGCTGTATTACAAACAAATGATAACAAAGATTGATGGCGAGATTACAGCGATGGACCAGGTAAAACAAAAAACAGAAGCAATGGCTTCGTACGTTGATCCGTCAGAACTATACGCAAAAACAGTTGAACTCTTCAAGATGCGCACGGAAAGTGAAATAAAACTTAAAAGCATTAGCACTGTGCAAGTTACAAAAGGATTCGGCTCTCTTATTAAAGATGCAAGAATGTCGAAATTAGTAGTAGCGGTGGCTGGTTTGCTATTGGGCTTTTTTATTGCAGCTCTGTTGTTGTTCGTCAAGTTCTTTAATGATTACAACCGGGCTCTGAAAATCGAATAACGTTATCAAAGCGCTACTAACATTATTGCAGAAGGAATTTGCGCTTGAGTTGAGGCGCAAAGCTGTAATTTCCGGTATCGGGCTTTACCTGTTCAGTCTCATTTTTATTTGTTACCTCACTTTTAGTCTCCGCAAGAATTCGATCAACGAGGCAACGTGGTCTGCTTTGTTCTGGCTGGCTATACTTTTTTCTGTTATTAATAGTGTAGCCAAAAGTTTTATCGGAGAAAAGCGTGGCACCTTTATTTATTACTACTCCGTTACGAGCCCGCAGGTAATTATTATTTCGAAAATTATTTATAATGGCATTTTGTGTCTCGTACTTTCACTGGCAGGCTACGGGCTGTTCTCTATATTTATAGATAATCCTGTTCAGGATAAACTCCTCTTCATTACAACGCTGTTGTTAACATCGTTTGGTTTCTCGGCATCGTTGAGTTTAATCTCGGGCATTGCATCGAAAGCAAACAACAGCAACATTCTGATGGCCGTGTTAAGTTTTCCGGTGATTCTTTCTATTTTGTTAATGGCTATCAAGATCACAAAAAATGTATTGGATGGACTCGACCGAAGTACGAGCTATGACGAGTTGCTGAACCTGCTAGCAATTAATTGCATATTAACCAGTCTCGCGTATATGCTCTTCCCGTATATTTGGCGCAGCTAAGGAGGGCTGGAAGCCCGCCACTGAAAAAAGCCGATTCCAATGAAAACCTGGCTCAAATTAACAGCGATCGCTCTTCTTTTTTACGTGCACATTGCAGGACTTCTGTTTGACGTTCCTCGGTTGAATATTCTGAATGAGACCATTCGCGCACTTTATTTTCATGTGCCGATGTGGTTCGGAATGGTACTGCTGTTCCTGATTTCTTTTGTATATGCAATCGCCTATCTAGGAAAACCTTCACCCGAATTGGATCGGAGAGTTGTAGCATATGCGAACGTAGGTCTGGTGTTTGGCATACTGGGTATTCTTACCGGAATGTTATGGGCAAACTATACATGGGGTTCTCCATGGCATGGCGACCCGAAGCAAAACGGTGCAGCCATCGCGTTGCTGGTTTACCTGGCATATTTCGTTTTACGCGGTTCACTTGATAATGAAGAGCAGCGTGCCCGACTCAGCGCTGTCTATAATATTTTCGCTTTTGCTGCGATGATTCCGTTGATCTTTATCATTCCCCGCATGACCAGCTCGATGCATCCGGGAAGTGGCGGAAACCCGGGGTTTAATATGTATGATCTTGATAGCGGCATGCGATTAATTTTTTATCCAGCGGTTATCGGGTGGTTTTTAATAGGACTCTGGATTGCATCGATTCGTATACGCATCAAAACTGTAGAAGAAAAAATATTGGAATTGGAAGATGGAAAAAGCGCTTAAAGTATTCTTTTGCCTGCTGGCAGTAACACTGTCATTTAGTGTTAACGCTCAATCAGATGTTGAAATGGCCGACACCATGCGATCAGAAGGAAAGATATATGTGGTAGTATCGATCATTCTTATTGTATTGGCAGGTTTAATAGCCTATCTCTTTGTAATGGATCGGAAAGTGAAAAAACTGGAAGATCAACTTACTGACAAGAAGCACTGACTCTAACCAAACTTTAATCTGGTTGCTTTCGTTTTTGAACTAAAATTCCCCTGATTTTCTGGGCATTTGTGCCTAATTTTGCCTGCGCAAACAAGGGGAACAGGAGAGAATTATGAAAAAGACGCACATCTTTATTATTGTCATCATTGCTATTGCGATCAGCATTATTGTTAGCACGGCCGATGATGCCAGCACCTATGTAAACTTCGACCAGGCCTATGAAATGGCAGTTTCTGGTAAAGAAAATAATATTCACGTAGTAGGGCAGTTAAAAAAAGATGCTGAAGGACACGTGATCGGAATTCAGGAAGGTGCGGACAAAGTGTCTTTTTCTTTTGTCATGGTAGACGATGCAGGCAAAGAGCAAACAGTGGAATACAACGAACCGATGCCCGCCGATATGCTGCGCTCCGAAAAAGTTGTAGTAGTAGGGAGCTATCAGGGCGATCACTTCAAGGCCAGCAAGATTATTCTCAAGTGCCCTTCTAAATATCAGGAACAAAACGTAAATGTTTAAAGTATCGAAGTTGAGGAGAAACTGTAATGCATAGACAACACGGTGCTCCATACTTCGTAATTTTTACTTCACTATGATTCATTATTTCATCGGTGACCTCGGTCACCTTTTTGTTATTACCTCCTTTGTAGCATCGTTAGCTACAGCATTCGCATACTTTAAAGCTACTACAGCAAGTGAACTTGACAAGAAAGATTTCTGGCTGCTAAATGGAAAGGTAAGTTTTTATGTTCATGCATTTGCTGTATTCGGTATATGCATTGCTCTCTATACCATTATAGCCAGACATTACTTCGAATATCACTACGCGTATAGCTATACCGATAGAAAGCTCCCGATACACTACCTGATCTCTACTTTCTGGAACGGACAGGAAGGAAGTTTTCTGCTATGGATGTTCTGGCACGCACTGATCGGGATTGTACTGATACACACAAATAAATTCTGGGAAGCACCGGTCATGACTATGTTCGCGCTTGTGCAGGCATTTCTTGCTTCCATGATTTTAGGTGTTGTTGTCCCGGGTATAGATCTGAAAATAGGAAGCTCTCCATTTATACTGTTGCGCGAAGTCATGCACGATGCGCCAATCTTCCAGACGCAACCCGACTTTATTCCGAAAGATGGTAACGGTCTCAATCCTTTACTGCAGAATTACTGGATGGTAATACACCCGCCAACCCTGTTCCTCGGCTTTGCTTTAACACTCGTGCCGTTTGCATTTTGCATGGCAGGTTTATGGTTGAAGAAATATAGGGACTGGGTACGACCTGCGTTGCCTTGGGCATTGATGGGAGGTGCTATACTTGGACTCGGAATTTTAATGGGAGGATACTGGGCATACGAAACCCTGAACTTCGGAGGATATTGGAATTGGGATCCGGTTGAAAACGGAATATTTGTTCCGTGGTTGATTTTAGTAGCCGCGATTCACACTATGATCACCTACAAGAATAGTGAGACAGCATTAAAGGCTTCCATCATTCTTGTTATCGCTACGTTTGTTTTCATTTTATATGCTACGTTCTTGACACGAAGCGGTGTGCTGGGCGATGCATCGGTTCACTCTTTCACCGACCTTGGTCTCTCCGGGCAACTCCTGGTATATCTGTTTTTCTTTTTGATTGCATCGGTTGCTTTAAGTATAGTTCGATGGAAAGAAATTCCGTCAACAAAGGAAGAAGCATCGGTATACTCACGCGAGTTCTGGATATTTATAGGCGTCACAACATTGTGTCTCATGGGGTTCCAGGTAATTGCCGGAACATCCATTCCTGTCGTGAATAAAGTGATGGGATTGATTGGTATAGATTCACGACTTGCTCCGCCGGCAGATCCAATTGCATACTATTCCAAGTTCCAGATTTGGTTTGCTGTAGCCCTGGGGTTGCTTTCTGCGATTGGCCAATTCTTCTGGTGGAAAAAAGTTGATAAGGATAAACTAAAGAAAGAACTGACCACGCCTTCGTTGATTGCACTCGTACTGTTTGCACTCATCATTACAACCACCCAGGTTTATACACCATCCTATATCTTACTAACGCTCGCAGGTGTATTTACCATAGTAGCGAATGGAAAAATTCTGGTGTCCGTTATCAGATCAAGCCCCGGGTTATCAGGCGGAGCGATTGCTCACATTGGTGTCGGGTTGATGTTGATAGGGGTGATGTTCTCAGCCGGCTATTCAAAAGTTGTGTCGTTGAATAATACCGGTATGCTGATCTCGAAAGAATTCAGTGAAGATTTTAATCGCGATAACCTGCTGTTGTTTATTCATGAACCACGTACCATGTGGGGATATGACATTGAATATTTAGGCGAACGACTGGAGCCACGTTACCAGGCCGGGTATATAAATAAAAGCGATGTTGTCACTACTGCTGATAAAGATAAAGTTGTAGCGAAGCGCGACATTACCATCGATGATAAAACCTATAAGGCAAATGATACCATCGAAGTACGTGGCGAGAATACATTCTTCGAGATAGAACTTCGTAAAGGCGATAACAAATATAAGCTATATCCGCGTGCACAGATCAACCCGGATATGGGTGGACTGCTGGCATCACCGGATATATACCGCACGGTTGGCGCAGATCTTTATACACACGTTTCATCAGTAATGAATCCAACCGAAGAACAGGATTGGAGTAAACTCGAAGAACTCATGGCGAAACAATCGCAGGAATTTTTTGCTAATGATTATGTTGCCGTGCTGGAATCCGTAGAGCGTGTACTCGAAGTCGAAGGCATTCCGTTAGGAAATCAGGATGTCGCGGTAAAAGCAAGAATCCGTGTACAAGGTGAACGTGGTGACTATATAGCCGAGCCTATCTTCCTGATTAAAGATAAAGTTGTTGGACGCATTTCGGATGAGATAAAAGATCTCGGATTGAAATTCACACTGTTGAACATTCATCCCGAGACGAACCAGTTTTCTATCGGTATCAATACACGCCAGAAAGACTGGGTAGTGATCAAGGCTATGGAGAAACCTTATATCAATGTACTCTGGCTGGGAACCGTTGTGGTTATGGTCGGCTTCGGTGTAGCGATGGTAAGACGTTTCAGCGAATTCAGAAAAATGAAAGCAAAAGGACAGGAGTAGAGTACAGACTTAGACTTCGCTCCTGTTCAAATATAGCTGCTGGTTACTGGCTTCTGGTTACCGGAAGTATATTTAGTTCTTAGAATTCAGAAGTAAGAAGCAAGAATCGGTGATGTACCAATGCTCCTCCTGCAGTCAGTAACCTGCAGCCAGCAGCCCTTCCTCAGGCCGCCCGCACAAACCCGCTTGTACTTTCGCTCGTTAAAAAATATATTGAACAGGCAGGAATACTTCCTGCTATCTGTGGTTTTTGTAATTTCAAAGTTTAAGAGATAATACGGTGTTGTTGAATTCACATCAGCCTTTGGCAGAACGTATGCGTCCGGTGAAGTTGGATGAACTGGTAGGGCAGGAGCATCTCACTGGGCCTAACGGTATAATCCGGAAAGCTATACAATCCGGTAATGTTCCTTCTATGATTTTGTGGGGACCACCCGGTGTTGGTAAAACTACCATTGCCAATATAATTGCCAACGAAGTTAAGAAGCCGTTCTATACCTTAAGCGCAGTAAGTGCCGGGGTAAAAGATGTTCGTGAAGTAATTGAAAAAGCAAAACACTCACCACGATCTATATTGTTCATCGATGAAATTCATCGGTTTAATAAAAGTCAGCAGGATGCATTGCTGGGGGCAGTTGAGAAAGGAACGATTACATTAATCGGAGCCACTACCGAGAATCCATCCTTCGAAGTAAACTCTGCGTTGCTCTCCCGCAGCCAGGTATATACTTTAAAAGCGTTGGGCGAAGAACAGCTGCTCGAACTGGTAAGACAGGCGCTTACGCGTGATGAAGAATTGAAGAATCGTCATGTAGAGATACAGGAACATCAGGCACTGCTCAACATCAGTGGAGGTGATGGTCGTAAATTATTGAACCTTGTGGAGCTGATCTGCGAAGCGGTACCCGGTGATGTTATCATAACGGATAAGCTTGTGATGGAACTTGCCAACAAGCATATAGCGATCTACGATAAAAGCGGAGAACAACACTATGATATTATATCGGCTTTTATAAAATCAATCCGCGGAAGCGATCCGAATGCTGCCCTATATTACCTGGCCCGCATGATTGAAGGTGGTGAAGATGTAAAATTTATTGCCCGCAGAATGGTTATACTCGCTTCAGAAGATATCGGCAACGCTAATCCGACAGCACTCATCATGGCCACCAATACGTTTCAGGCGGTGACCATGATTGGTTATCCGGAAGCCAGAATTATACTGGCGCAATGCGTGGTATATATGGCAAGCTCTCCGAAGAGTAACGCAAGCTATATGGCCATTGAAAGTGCCCTTCGGGCGGTACATGAGACCGGAGATTTACCTGTGCCGTTGGCAATACGGAATGCACCTACGAAATTGATGAAGAACCTCGATTACGGCAAGGGCTATCAATATGCGCACAGCTACGAGGGTAACTTTGTCAATATGGAGTTTCTGCCAGATAAAATTAAGGGTTCTAAGTTTTATGAACCGGGCAATAACGCGCGCGAGGAGGAGTTGAGGAAGTATCTTCGTTCCTTGTGGAAGGATAAATATGGATATTGATAAAGCCGGTGAGGTGTATCCGGTGAAGAAGTTCTGGTAATATGTATTTTTGAACTTCCTGTACGTTTAATGTTAAAGGAGAATTGATGCAACAGATCATATTTGAATCGTCACCGGCTTATCTACTGCTATGCCTGATACTGGCAGTCGGGCTTGCGTTTCTGTTATATAGAACCAGTCACCCGTGGAGTAAAACCTGGAATCGTGTACTCCTCGCTTTACGTGCTGTATTGTTGTTCGCTCTTTTCTTTTTGTTACTCGGACCAATCGTTCGGCAGATCAACAATATATTTGAAAAGCCACTGTTTATAGTGCTGCATGATAACTCTGCTTCTGTGAAAGAAGTAACCGATTCTGCAACGTTAAAAACAATGCAGACCCAGATCACAGCGACTGCACAACAACTGGAAGAAAAAGGATATGAAGTGGAGGCAAGTGACCTGGCGGGAGAGCCGGTAGAGACTATATCGTATACTGCCAGTACAACGGATCTGAACGGAGCGCTTCGTAAAATAGTAAACCGCTATGAAGGAAAAAAGATAGCCGGAGTTGTGCTCGCGTCCGATGGTATATATAATGCCGGCGTTACACCGTTGTATGCATCGTATAATTTTCCGATCTACACCATTGGTATAGGCGACTCGCTGCAGCGAACCGATGTTGGTATAAAGAATATATCCTACAACAAAATTGCTTACCAGGGAAACAAGTTCCCGGTGCGCGTAGAAGTGCAAACGAGAAACATCAGCAACCAACCGATACGTGTATCATTGCTGCAACGCGGCAAAGTGCTGGAGCAGCAAACGAAAACATCAGCAGGCGACCAGTTGCTGGTATATGATTTTCAGCCGCAGGCAAACGAACAGGGCATACAAAAGCTGGATATAGCGGTGGAAGTTAAGCCCGGTGAATTCAATACACGCAATAATGCTGCTTCCGTTTTTGTAGAGGTGGTGGAGGGCAAGAAGAAAATTCTCGTAGTATCGGCATCACCACATCCGGATATAAAAGCATTGCGCGAGGTGATCGATAAAAATTCCAACTATGAATTTCTGCTGCATATACCTCACCAGAGTGAACAACCCGTTGCTGCATTGCAACCTGATAAAGTTGATCTCGCTATATTTCACCAGTCACCCGATGTTCGCGGAGTAACCCGAACGCTGTTTCAACAATTCGCTAAAAGTAAAACATCGATCCTACTCATTGTTGGCCAGCAAACCGATCTGCGGTTTCTGGCGCAGCAAGGTATGCCTGTAAAATTTGAAGGTATACCGCGCGAGTTTGATGACGTTACACCGGTAGTTAACGCAGCGTTTTCAAATTTCAGTTTGTCACAGGATATCAATACGGTGCTGGCAGATTATCCTCCATTGTCCGTACACTTTGGCAAAGTGAATGTAGCCTTGAGCGCTACACCGTTGTTATATCAGCGTGTCGGCAACCTGACAACCGAGAAGCCATTACTTGCAGTGGATGTACAGGATAACCGAAAAGCAGGTGTGCTGTTGGGAGAAGGTATATGGCGTTGGCGATTGAATGAGTTCGATCGCACCGAGAATACCGCTGCCTTTGATGAACTCTTTGGTAAACTCATTCAATTCCTTTCCACTACAGAAGATAAACGCAAATTCAGAAGTTATCCGGTTCAACAGGAATTCTCCGATACCGAGCCGGTTGTTTTCGAAAGCCAGGTATATAATGATATATACGAGCCGGTATATGGAAACACTATTACTATTGATGTAACGGATGACAGTGGAAAGAAAACTAGCTATACTTATGTTACAAGTCCGGGAAACAACCGCTACCAGATCGGAGGTTTGAAGGAAGGTGTATACCGGTATAGATCGAGTACAACCATTAACCAGAAACGTGAGGAAGTGCGCGGTGAGTTTGCCGTTGTAAAGCGACAGATCGAATTGCAGAACCTCACCGCAGATTTTGATTTGCTGCGCAAACTATCAGCCAACACCGGTGGTAAATTCTATGCAGTCTCCCAAATAAGTAACTTGCAGGGCGAGCTCGCAAAAACAGAAGCGAAAAGTGTGATCCATACTGAAGAAGCCTATAAAGCGCTGATCAATCTGAAATGGGTTTTCTTTGTACTGCTCCTGCTGGTTAGCATCGAATGGTTCTCCAGGCGTTACTGGGGAAGCTACTAATGTGCGAACCCATGCAGTGCGTTTTGTGCAGTTGAACTGTATAGAAACGCAGTACGTAAAGTCTTTCGTGAAGTGTGTTTGAAATATAGTATATTTGGTATGTAACACATGCATGCCATGAACACCACGAAAAAAGTAGCATTCGGTTTGCTTGCCGTTCTTGTTGTTATACAATTTTTCAGACCGGCTAAAAACATATCCGATGAAATCATAACATCCAACGATATCTCAAAGGTATATGCTATACCTGATCATGTTCACCAGGTACTCATCAGCAAGTGTTATGATTGTCACAGTAACAATACTCACTATCCCTGGTATTATAACATTCAACCGGTGGCCTGGTGGATGTCGGCTCATGTGGATGAAGGAAAAGAAGAACTGAACTTTTCGGAATTCAAGACCTATCCTGAGAAGCGCGCCAACCATAAAATAGAAGAACTATCGGAGGCTATAAACGAAGGGTGGATGCCGCTCGATTCTTACCTGTGGATACACCATGAGGCAAAAATTACGGAAGAGGATCGTACTGCCATCAATGCCTGGATAAAAACGCTTCCGGTTGTTTTTGAGAAGCATTAGTTATGTTCGATCGTTCGTAATCTTTACAGGTGCACTTCGGCACTACTTGCCTTATTTTTTAGTAACTTCCATTCAATATAAATCCGCAGTAAAGTATAGCTGCTCGCCTGTACAGGTATGGCATAGTTGTTTACTTCGGATCATTCAACTCTAAATCAATCTATATAATTCTATGCGCTGGACAGGACGAAGACAAAGCTCGAATGTTGAAGATCAACGCGGCCGCAGAATGGGCGGTGGCGGCATGCTTTCAAAAGGTGGATTAGGACTGGGCGGTATTGTTATTATTGTTGTAATAAGCCTGATACTGGGTAAAAATCCATTGACACTGCTGGAGCAGACCGGTGTAACGACCGGTGACTATACAACCGAGCAAGCTGTTGAACTTTCACCGCAGCAGGAAGAGCAGAAGCAATTTGTCTCAACGGTGCTGGCCGATACCGAAGATGTTTGGCATAAACTTATGTCTGACTATAAAGAGCCTACACTGGTGTTGTTCAGTAACCAGGTGGAGTCAGCCTGCGGAATGGCAAGCTCGGCTTCCGGTCCGTTCTATTGTCCGGCAGACGAAAAGGTATATATAGACTTAAGCTTTTACGATGAATTGCAAAACCGCTTTAAGGCTCCCGGTGATTTTGCGCAAGCCTATGTTATCGCGCACGAAGTAGGCCATCATATCCAAAACCTGATGGGTATAACGGACAAGGTACACGCACAACGTAATAACTTAAGTGAAGAAGAGTATAATCAACTATCTGTGCGACTTGAATTACAGGCTGATTTCTTAGCCGGCGTATGGGCGCATCATGCTAATAAGTTACAAAATATACTCGAGCCTGGCGATCTGGAAGAAGCGTTACAGGCAGCTACTGCTATAGGGGATGATCGTCTGCAGATGCAATCGCAGGGATATGTCGTGCCCGATTCTTTCACACACGGAACTTCAGAACAGCGGGTACGCTGGTTCAGAAAAGGCTTTGAGACAGGTGATCTGAATCAAGGCGATACTTTTAATGCTACGAATTTGTAATTACGGGATCTTTATTTTTTAGTATACTTTTTAGAAAGTATTTAAACATAATCCCAGCGTGTAACCTATCCGTTGTTTGTCCGTTAATAACTCGTTTTACGCTATATATAAAGTATATATCTACATTAAAATATGTTAAATTTTTATTAACGTAGCTTTAATTCTGCGTATAGCCACCCGTTGTATGTGATTATTCTATCATGGTATATCTCTCCCTTTTAAAATTTTTTAATTTCTGTTTCTACTGAAATTTAATTCTGAAACAGGCGCTGTTTACGGCCCTTTCGTTTTGGTGAAATCCATTTTCTTCGCGCCACTAAATTTTTTAACAAAACAAAAATTATGAAAAAACTCTTCCTACTCCTCTCAGTCGTGACTGCTTTCGCAATCACAAGTTGTGACAATGATAACTCGGTAAACCCTCAGCCACTGGGTAAAGCTGTAGTAACCGGTACAGTGTATGCCGACTTTGACTACACCAACAACAACTCCGGAACAACGTATGATAAAGTGGCTAACAAAAAAGTGGTTGCTGCTATCTATGATGACTACAACGAGTCAGTTCGTTATGTTGAAACTACCACCGATGGCAATGGTAACTATACCATCGAAGTAGAAATCGGTAATCGTGAACTCGAAATCTACATTCACCTGGTTGATTTCAAAGCTGATGTACGCTATGCAGACGGTATTAAGAACGAGACTTTCTATGGCGAAGGCTTCAGCACTGGCTCTGATCTTGAAAAAGGTGGCGAATATATCCGCGATATATACTATAACGACTAATCTCACGATCTGTTAATCCGATAAGACAAACATGAAGAAAATATATATGTCAATGCTGTTTAGCGCTTTCGCGATAGCAGCAATTGCACAGGAAGTTACTACGACAACGGCCGCAGAAGCTCCTGTACTGAAATCAAAAAAAGGTGAAGCGTATCTGCCGGTAGCAGGTGAGTGGGGACTTGGTGTATCCGCTAATCCGTTCCTCGATTACCTTGGTAACTTTTTGAATGGTTACGATAACTTTAACGATGGTCCTAACTTTGAATTTGCTTCTAACCCTGCAAACAACATTGCTGTGTTTGGTAAGCTTATCAAAGATGCAAATACTG
>CAMLLI010000016.1 GCA_946480685.1 uncultured Flammeovirgaceae bacterium
GTAATTTTGCTGTGTGGTGGGATGGCGACTTGCCGCGTGAACTTCTTGATAAGAATGTAATTTCCAAATGGGACTGGAAGAACAGTATATTGCAACCGTTGCTCACTGCAGAAGAATGCACATCAAACAACGGAACGAAAGCAACGCCTGTGCTAAGCGCAGATCTCTTTGGCGACTGGCGCGAGGAAGTGATCTGGCGCACCAATGACAACGCGGCACTTCATATATATACTACCACCATACCAACAACATATCGCTTCACGACTTTAATGCAGGACCCGGTATACCGGCTCGGTATAGTCTGGCAAAATGTAGCCTATAACCAACCTCCGCACGTTGGGTACTATTTAGGAGAAGGTATGAAGAAACCTGTGCGGCCTGCAGTAAAACTGGTGAGCAAGAGGTAGTATATTCCTGCAAGTATATTACAGCGATCGTGATAATGCGTGAGTATACTTTGAAAGTAAATAACAAATAGAGATTTACTTCTCCCGAAGACTATTCATAACCTTGTTGGCAAAAACAAAGTCATCGAGTTCTTTTATGCCGGAGTGGGTGATGTCGTTCTTGTTGCCTTCCCAGAGATTTTGTCCTTTGTAGATGAACATGATCTTTTCACCTATACCCATTACCGAGTTCATGTCGTGCGTAACCACTACGGTAGTCATGTCGTAATCTTGTGTGATGTCCTGGATCAGATCATCGATCAATACAGAAGTTTGTGGATCAAGGCCCGAGTTTGGTTCGTCACAGAAGAGATAGTTCGGATTGTTTACAATGGCGCGCGCAATGCCTACACGCTTCTTCATACCACCGCTTATCTCCGAAGGCATCTTCTTGTTTACGTTCTCAAGTCCTACGCGTTTGAGACAAAAGTTAACGCGCTCAATTTTTTCATCCTGCTTCATGCGGGTCAGTACATCCAGCGGGAACATGACGTTTTGTTCAACGTTCTTTGAATCGAACAACGCGCCCCCCTGGAAGAGCATCCCGATCTCTCTGCGCACTTCTATTTTCAGGTCGCGATCACCTGCATAAAAATCACGACCATCAAAAAATACCTGTCCCATGTCGGGCTTGGCCAATCCCACAATACATTTCAACAATACACTTTTACCCGTACCACTGGCACCGATGATGAGGTTCGGTTTACCCTTCTCGAACGTACCGCTTACATTGTTGAGTACAAGCTTGTCGCCAAACGATTTGGTTATGCTTTGTATCTTGATCATTTTCCAAGTAAAAGTTGAGCCAGCAAATAGTCAGAAATCAACACGGCAATTACACTGCTGGTAACTGCTTTCGTACTGGATACACCGACTTCCAGTGCACCGCCTTGTGTGTTGTATCCGTTGTATGAAGAGATAGACGAAACCAGGAACGCAAACACAACGGACTTGATAAGCGCAAAGGTGATGGTGAATTCATTATAGCCCGAGCGTAATCCCAGAACATAATCCGCAGGTGCGATAACACCGGTGAGCGTTCCCGCGAGATAACCACCAAGCATACCACAGAAACCTGCGATGATCACGAGCAGTGGATACATGAGCAGAGACGCAATGATTTTGGGGAGCACGAGATATGAGATGGAGTTGATACCCATTACTTCCAACGCATCGATCTGTTCGGTAATGCGCATGGTGCCGAGACCGCTGGCCATACTGGAGCCAACCTTTCCGGCATAAATAACAGCGATGATGGTAGGGGCAAGTTCGAGCACAATCATTTCACGGGCAACCTGCGATATAACATAGTCGGGTATAAAATCACTTACCATGTTAAAAGCTGTTTGTACCGTAGTTACAGCACCCATGAAAGTAGATACCAGTGCTACGAGGAACAGTGAACCGATACCAATTGCAATGCATTCTTCCAGGATCAGATTATAATAGGTTCTGAACGACTCGCGATTCGTAAACAGGTGTCCCAGAAAAATAAAGTACTTACCAATCTCCGTTATCATACGTTAAGCATACGCCTCATTATCTCGCTAAGATAATTGAAATTAAAACATCCGCAGTATAAGGAATTTTAACTTTCAAGTTCCAGATTTGCAGCGCTGGCGGTAACGATCAGAAAAATATCCTGATCGGTGTTAAATGTCTTACCGACAGGAGTATATCCCATATTTACGTGTGAAATCCTTTTCATGAACAAACTGATTGTTGTTACCGGCGGAACGAAAGGCATCGGCAGAGCCATTATTGAAAAATTTGCAGCACATGGTTTTGACGTGGCTACGTGTGCGCGCAACGAACACGATCTGCAACAGCTCAGGGCGGTGCTTGAACAACGTCATGCCGTGAAGGTCTTTGTCAGGTCAACAGACATGGCGGTGAAAGATGAGGTTAAGAAGTTTACCGATTTCGTTCTGAGTCTGAACCGGCCTATAGATGTACTGGTAAACAATGCCGGCTATTTTATTCCCGGAGAGATCGCGACTGAAGCAGAAGGAACGCTCGAGAGCATGATCAACGCGAATCTTTACAGTGCATACTACACAACGCGCGGCCTGCTGCTCGGCATGCGTGAACGAAAGAGCGGGTATATTTTCAACATGTGTTCCATCGCCAGTATAAAAGCATATCCGAATGGCGGGTCCTATGCGATCAGTAAATTTGCTTTGCTGGGTTTCAGTAAATGTCTGCGTGAAGAGTTGAAGAACTTTAATATTCGCGTAACGGCCATTATGCCTGGTGCTACACTCACTGCGAGCTGGGAAGGTGTAGATCTTCCTGAAGAACGTTTTATGAGCGCTGAAGATGTGGCTGACACAGTTTTTAGTGCCTATAGCTTATCCGGACGAAGCGTTGTAGAGGAGATTATCATTCGTCCGCAACTGGGCGATATATAGATATATACTGCCGTGGTAAAGCATATCTACCACGGCAGTATTGGATATAGTTTATTGTTTGATCAGTTTGTAGAAGCGACCACCTTGCGATGTGCGTACATGCAGTACAAACAAGCCGGATTGAAAATCGATAAGATTACATTTTGTTTTCAAATCAGGATCAAGTGTATGCAGTTGTGTATATACAGATCGTCCGCTTGTATCGCGTATATCTACCTGCACCTGTTTGTTTTCCGGCAGCACAAAATCACGCTCTTGCGACAGATCGATTGTTACCCAATCGTTTACCGGGTTCGGATATAGTATATGTTCGTTCGTCCGGGATGCAGCGGTCTCTTCTGAAGCGATTCGGGCTGATGCAAGTGACGAAGTATAGCTTCCGCAAGTGATGGCATCTACATCGAAGCCATTGGTGAAACCATCAAATGCAAATATATTCGTAGGCTCACACGTGATGGGTGTAAGGACTCTGGCGTGGCGATCGGTCTTATCTACGACCTTCACATACCGGCACCAGGTAATTTTACCGGCCAGGTCAAATGCTTTGTCCAAAGGAGCATTACAATTCTGAGCCGATCCGGTCAAGCCGAGTGAAATCCATTGTGTCCCATTTTGTGAGACGAAAACTTCTGCACGTTCCGGGTGACTGGAGAACGATGGATCACCGAATGACATCTCGTGTATGATAAGATCATTGCCGGGTTCATCGAACAGGTTACTGCTTAATTCCAGAACAATAAATCCGTTATAACCGAGCGAGAAATGTCGTGGCGGATCGCTTGGACTATCGCTGGCATCCGGTTCACCGAGCGCCTGCAGCGGATCGCTGAATTGCATCGGCACCGCTTGTCCGTTTTTCTGAAATCCCTGGTGATAGGAAACTATACTTGCCCCGATAACACATGCTGGTGGATTACAAAGTTCAGACGAAGCACCACGCACGAGTGTCTTCGTTCCGGTAATACCATCCTGCCAGCTGATGCGGATTGTATTCGGATTCATAATATTCGGAGTTTGAAAGGTAGTATATCCCGGAGGGGCGAGTTGTGTCCCGCGATAGGAAGGGGCATATAGTAATTCCCAGTCAACTAATATACTGGTAACATCATGCGGATTATAGATGACCCAGTTTCGTACTTCTATACTATCAGCACAAAGCGGAGTTATAACCAGTGGCTTCGGGGCATATCCACCTAATACGCGCATGGTGTATACCTGGTCTATAGCCGTGCAGCTTCCCACTTCTGCGCGAATGGTAAATGTATAGTCTCCCTGCGCTCCGGCAACACCTTTCAGCACAGCTTGCGTGTCGGCAGTGTCCGTCAATGTAAATCCGTATGGAAGTGATCCGATTACGGAATAATGTACAGTTGCAACCGGAACGTTGAACACAGCAGTAAGCACCTGGTGGAAGTATTCTCCTTCAATGGAAGTTGGAAATTGGCTAGCCTGAGGTGTGATGGAGGAGGCTGTCGGGCATTGATAGGTTATCGAATAGGACAGTGTATCCGTGCATCCCTGTGGTGTACGTGCTTCTACGAAAAACGTAAATGTTCCCGGTGTATGCGCTCGCCCCGTTACACGAAGGCAATTGTTTTCATCCGTTTGATGGCGGAATTCCCACATGTCATGAGATACGGTATACATAACAGAGTCAATCCCTGCCGGAGGGCAAATGATTTCCGTATGGGTTACACCTACATAGTTGGTGGTGCTGCCGGGTGTATGCTGCAACGTAAAGTTTGTACAGTCGTTATTATATACCTGCACCGTGTAGGTGTGTGTAGAACCTTCGCAATTATTGCCAAGTACGGCATGTATCGTAAAGGTATATATGCCCGGGGTGGTCGGAGTGCCCGTCAGGTAGCCATCATATTCCGAAGTGCCATCACCGGGTTGCAGCGAAAGTCCCGGAGGAAGTGTTCCCGCTGCTACAGTATAGATGACAGGTGCACGAAGCGATTCATATGTGTCGGATGTAAGCCCTTCGTTTATATACTCGCCTACATTGAAGGATGGAAACTCATACGGAATGAAATCGGGATTGACGCACGTCCACGTGTTGCTGATGATGACGGTGTCTTTACAGCCCGCACTGGTTTGGCCGGCAATCTTCATACTATAGGTGCCGGGCTCATTCACAGAACCGGCCAGTTCAATACAACTCTCTCCATCCATTGTTATAGTATATCCAGGCAGTATGTTAACGGGTGTGAACTGAACCGGATCAGGGCCACCGCAGATTTGATAGTATTCCGGTGTACCAACCCAGCCATAGGTATGTTCTGCATATACAACCCGAATACCAAAGTTTTCGCACACAGGATTTTCGTCAATCACCACGGTATATATCTGCTCGGCAGCCGTACAATCATTGCCCAGGTAAGCGCGTAACGTAAAGGTATATGTACCGGGTGTGGTTGGTATGCCTCTCAGATATGTATCGTAATATCCACTGTCCTGTAAAACGAGTCCGGGGGGAAGTGAACCGCTTGTGATGTTGAAATGGAGAGGGAGGCCTAGCTGGAAAGTAGTATACTCGATAAAGAATTTTTGGTTGTAGTATTGCGTGACAGCACCGTGTGCTACTTCAGACGGCTCCGGAGCAATGCGCTCGACTGTCATGCATTGATAGTTATGCGTGATTGTAAGTGTGTCGCGGCACCCTTCAGGCGTAGCGGCTGCTATAATTATACTTTGCACTCCGGTTTCAACGGCTGCACCCCAGACTTCAATACACGGTGAACCGGGAGTATAATTCTGAATGGTATAGCCGGTGGGTAAATGTAGTACCTCATATTCTATAGCGGACTCTTCGCTATATACGGAACAGATTCCATAGTACTCCTGCTCACCGACAAGGCTGTGGCCGGATTCTCCATAGATAACGTCAATTTCAAAGTTGCAGGGTAGATCCGGATCAGGGTCAGGATTATGTCCGGGCTGGGCGAAGGCATTAAAACAAATAAGACAACAAAAGATGATGGACAAACGGTTCAGGGGGATTTTCATACGTTTAGTTGTTAAAGGTGGATCATTACAAATTGGATTTAGTTATTACTCAAAAAACGAAAGCACAAAAACCTCTGTGTTTCATTACAGAGGTTATGTGTGATTTTATAGAAACAGATCTAAAGACTACAAAGAAAATCCGATAATGCACAATGGGTTGTTGTTATAGTATCCGTTCACAGCTAATGGTAAACGGATAACGGATAACAAACTTTTAGTGTTTCATGAATTTGTAAAAACCTGAAGAATATACTCCGGTGCGTACGTTGAGTATATACATGCCCGCCCGCAAATCACTTACCTCCAACGTTACAATGCCATCACCCTCCAGGGTTTGCACAGTTTTATAGACTCCATTGCCACTTATATCCGAAATATTTACTTCCACGCGCCTGTCGGCCGGTATAGCTATAGATTGATCTTTGGACAGATCAACGGTTAACCAGTTCTGTGCCGGGTTGGGATATAGTATATAGGTATTGGATGTCACGTTTCCTTCGGGAATACCTAATACCGGATCACCGTTGTCTTGCGCACACGTAATGGCATCGAGATCAAAACCATCGGAGTTGTCATCGAACGCCCACGCAGAGGTTACTTCGCATGTTACCGGGTCGAGTACTTTCGCATGGCGATCTGTTTTATCAAGCACACGCACATACCGGCACCAGTCTATTTTTCCGGACAGATCGAATGAATGATCTAATTTACTCTGGCATGTAGCAGGATTTGTTACTCCCAGCGACACCCATTCCAAACCATCTTTTGAGACAAATACTTCTGCACGTTCCGGGTATGTACCAAAAGCCGGGTTGCCTGCGGAATATTCATAAACGATCAAATCATTTCCGGGCTGATCGATCAGTACACTGCTTAACTGCAGCACAACAAAGCCGGTATATCCCAGCGATAGGTATTTTCCTACTGCGTTGGGTGCATCATTGGCATCCGGTTCTCCAAGTGTAGCCGTTGCTAAATTTGGTTCAACAGATATATTCTCACCACTCTTCTTTAACCCCAGGGTATATTTAACAACGTTGGAAGCATATACACAGGTAGGAGGATTGCACAGACCAACAAAAGACGACTTCTCTATAGTTTGTAACGAACTCACGCCATCGTACCAGGTTATCTGAATAGTATTGGGATTTGCCGTACTCGGTGTCTCAAAGTATGTATCGCCTGGTTCGGCTGTGAAAGCATCTACACTGGTTACTGCACCTTCGGTATAGAACAGCAACTCCCACTTCAAGGGCACTGCAAAATTATTAGGATTGTGAATTTGCCAGTTGCGTACAAAGTTGGTCCGGTTACACTGCTGATAAATGATAAGTGATTTCACAGATTCACTATTACCGACCATTAATGTATAGGTCTGGCTGCCTGCCACGCAGTTGTCTCCAACGACAGCGCGGACTTTGAATTTATAGGTTCCTACGGTTGTGGGTACACCCGATAAGAAAGCGGAAGTCTCATTTGAACCACTTTGCAAGGCGAGTCCCGGAACGGAACCTTCCATTTCATACCGAACGGATTCAACGGTATAGGAGAGCGGTAAATTAAAATCCTGCGTATAGAATTTTCCATTAATCGCGGAGGGCAGCATGGTGTTGGCAGGACTCATCGTGCCGGTTGCCGGGCATTGAAAATTTTTGGTATAGTCTAGCGTATACTCACAGCCACCGGTTGTATGGGCTTTAATGACGAAGTGGAGAACCCCGCTCTGCTGAACAGCACCGTGTATTCGTATACATTCCTCACCATCCTGGTAATTATCTACAGTATATCCATCGGGTAAACTCACAACGGTATAGTGAACGGATGTCTCAAACATATTGGGACACACCTGGGCCCACCCGATTTCACCCACTAATCCAGATCCGAGTTGACTGTTAAACGCGATCTTAAACTCATCGCATGTTTGTGCATGTATTGTAGCAAGAGGCAAGCAAGACAGCGCGAAAGCTGCAAGCACTTTGTATAATCTTTTCATGTCGTTATGGACACAATGTATAGCATATATATAGTATAAATTCAATTGCGGATATACCGCCACCGGATAAGCCGGAACTAAATTTCGTAAGCGGCAGAGAGGGGATTGGGGGCCGGACTTGTCATCTTACAAGATGCGGTGACAGCATCAGGTTATAGCGGTACACAAAGGCGGATTTTCCATATGTTTACGATGTTAGCGATGAGAGGACTGAACAAATTGTCTATACATAAACTGCCGGTTTTCCCGTAGCAGCCGGATATCAATCAACGACTGATAAGCGCCCCGTTGATCAAAGCCAAAGCAACTTTTAGACATTCATATTAAAAACGGCCTGATGGTAAGCGTAAAATTTGCTCGGGAAGAGGATGGTATACGGGCGGATGGGTTTCTATTGTGAATGGTGCCGGTAAAATCGAAGAAAGCCGGCATAAACGGAATGTGACTGATAGGAGTAAAATTACCTTTCATAGTGATAGATTAAAGCTTAACAAGCCTTACTCAAAAGTTGGGCCATGGGCAACCTCCTGCAGGAAAGTTTATTTTATATAGTGACCATGTCGTTGCGGTGACAGGGCGATCTTAGCCGTTGGTGGTTATACATTATCCGTTAATCGTTATTCCATGCATGAAATAACGATTAACGGGATAGCGTATAAGTAAAAATTACCGTCTGATAAATTTATAGAAGCGGGATGTATGTACACCCGAGCGTACATTTAGTATATACATACCACTTTGAAAATCTGCTACTTCCAATGTGATGGTGCTGTTTCCCTCCAGGGCATGTATACGGTTATAAACCTTTGCACCGCGGGCATCGCGAACGTTTATCTCAACCTCGCCATCCGGTGGCAGGGGTATAGATTGATCCAGTGACAAGTCTAGTGTAACGTGGTGCTCGGCCGGGTTCGGAGATAGTATATAAATACCGTTGTCGGATATAGCATTCTCTTCGTCTGAACTGAGGCGTGCAAATGTAGCGGCTTGTCCACAAGTAATAGCATCAAGATCAAAGCCGTTAGAACCCCCGTCAAAAGCCAACGCCGAGGTTGGTGCACAAGTTACCGGATTAAGTACTCTGGCATGACGATCCGTTTTATCGACCACTTTAACATACCGGCACCAATCCGTTTTACCGGCAAGATCAAATGAATGATCCAAGGTGCCCTGACAATTTGGAGGACTTGTTAATCCGAGTGATATCCAGTTTGAACCATCTTTTGAGACAAAGACCTCTGCACGTTCCGGATATTGCCCAAACGTAGGATTGCCTTCAGAATATTCATATACGGTAAGATCATTACCCGGCTGGTCGCTTACGATACTGCTTAGCTGCAAAACAATAAAACCGTTATACCCAAGCGTAAAGTATTTTCCTAAAGCGTCAGGCGAATCATTGGCATCCGGTTCTCCGCGCGTGGCCTTCGGGTCATTTTCGAAGAAGTACGCACTCCGGCCGTCTTTTTGGAGACCAACGGTATATTTAATCACGTTAGAAGCATAAACACAGGCAGGTGGGTCGCATAGCTCAGTAGAAGCAGAACGTACAATATTCTTAAAGGAACTCACTCCATCGTACCACGATATATTTATAGTATTGGGGTTCTCTATATTGGGCGTTTCAAAATAAGTATTGCCGGGAGCGGCCGTAATGGCATCAATAGTTTTTATAAAATGACTGAAATAGTATACCATGTTCCACTTCACTGCTACAGGGAAGTTATTGGGGTTGTGGATACGCCAGTTGCGTACTTCGTAGCTCTCATTACAAAGCGGGAAAATGGTGAGTGATTTTACAGGTTCGTCATTGGTAACCATCAATGTATATACCTGGTCGCCCGCAATACAACTGTCACCGATTATGGCCCGCATTCTGAATTTATAGGTCCCCGGTGTGGTAGGAGTCCCCGACAAAACAGCCGTGATACTATCTGCTCTTCTTTCCAGGGAAAGTCCGGGTATAGAATTATCGATTTCATACCGTACGGAGGCTACAGTATATAGCAGGGATATGCTAAAGGTTTCGCTATAATGTTGTCCTTTTATAGCATAGCGAAGCATAGTATTGGAAGGATAGATCGAGTCGGGTGCCAAACATCTAAAGGATTGTACATAGTCAACGGTATCCGTGCATCCATCTGCTGTTTGGGCGGCAATTATAAAATGGAGTGGTCCATCTTGCTGTGCAGCGCCTTTTACTTTCATGCATTCGTCTCCTGCTTCGTAATCATAAACATGATAGCCTTTTGGTAAGCTGATAACCGAGTATTGAATGGAGTCCCATGGATGTGGATACGGGCATGCTTGTGCTGTTCCCTCTTCTCCTACAAATCCAAATCCGAGTTCACCACCAAAGTCTATAGCAAACTGTTCACACGGTCTGTTCCATCGTACTTCTAAAGTATATTCTTCTTCAAATACCGGACATCCCGGGCCCGTGCTTGCCCCTAGAGTGAAAGTATAGGTACCGACAGTGGTCGGTGTTCCGGAAATACGTTCGCTGTCGCTGTAAAGCACCATGCCCGGAGGCAGAGTTCCCGATGTAATTTGCAAGATTGCATCACTTATATATTGATGCCCACTGTCTTCAAAAGAAAAACTTATGTTTCGAGATTCTCCTATTATGAGGACAGGGTTAGAGATTTCATTCGGATTTATCTTTGTTATAGTAGTGCAATTCTGCGCGTATACAGAAACATAGAGCAAACAACTCAGCCCGAAAGCTGAAAGCGTGTTGAATATTTTTTTCATAATTCTTTAAAGAGGGGGAAATGAATATTATAGTATAACGTTCGATGCGGAGTATATCCGCCTCCGGATGGCCGGGCCTTGCAAGCGGGTAGTGCTGAACAGGGCTATCCAATAGGTTAATCAGATTTTTAAAACATAGTAATACCGTCAGGCATTATACCTGCACAACTGCGGTGGGGTACTCATAGTGGAAAATGTTAGAAGCAGGGTTAAAAACAACCGGGTACAAGCTTGCCTGTCGCCAGGTATAGCCAGGAAATATCAATCAACGTGAATTTTGAGAAGGTTGATTAAAGCGTGTGCAATCTACAGACTTAGTTTGGTGTTTCGGATTTAAAAGAGAGATCGCGAGCGGTGAGCATTGTGCTGCACCGGGCGCAAAATAATAACAGCACGTTGCGGAATTAAGGATGCCACCCAACCACGCAGCAGGGCGGATAATTTTTGTAAAAGATTTTTCATAACGAGGGGTTTTTTAAAAGTGTATCGAACTTACTTAAAAGCAACACCATTGGCAATTGTATTCGAGTATTTTTCAGACGATTATAATTTTGTACAGAATATGACGTCAAGGCAACGGTTTATTCGAACAACTAATCATGGTTAACGGTTAATGGATACCGGATAAACCGTTAATTTTACAACCAAAATATTTTTTGTGAATTCATCCATAGCTTCATTCAAGCAATACTGCAACAGCATAGTACAGTACAGTCGCAGAAAAACGGTAGAGGTAAGGATCGGTGACGTTCCCATGGGTGGCAACAATCCCATCCGCATCCAGTCGATGACAACCATTGACACGATGGACACGCTGGGTTCGGTGGAGCAAACGATCCGAATGGTGGAGGCGGGTTGCGAATATGTGCGCATTACTGCACCCAGCATGAAGGAAGCTCAAAACCTGGGAGAGATCAAAAAAGAATTGCGTGTGCGCGGCTATAACGTTCCGCTGGTGGCCGATATACATTTCACTCCCAATGCTGCCGAGCTTGCTGCACGACTCGTTGAGAAAGTGCGTATCAACCCCGGTAACTATGCTGACAAAAAAAGATTTGAGACCATTGAATATACCGAAGCAACCTACCAGGCTGAACTAGCCCGTATCCGCGACAAGTTTGTGCCGCTGATCAAAATCTGCAAAGAATACGGTACGGCTATGCGCATTGGCACAAACCACGGTTCACTGAGCGATCGCATCATGAGTCGGTATGGTGATAGTCCGGTGGGCATGGTAGAATCTGCGCTGGAGTTTCTTCGCATTTGTGAAGACGAGGGGTACTACAACATCGTGTTATCCATGAAGTCGAGTAACCCGCAGGTCATGGTGCAGGCATACCGGTTGCTGGTGCAGAAACTTGATGAAGAAGGATTGAAGCCATACCCGCTACACCTCGGTGTTACCGAAGCCGGTGAAGGTGAAGACGGTCGGATCAAATCATCTGTCGGTATAGGTACATTGCTGGAAGATGGTCTGGGCGACACCATTCGTGTTTCGCTTACGGAAGAGCCGGAAGCCGAAGTACCAGTAGCCTATACGTTGGCTAAACGCTATGACGATCGTGCTACACATGATCCAATACCTGCTGTAGAAAATTACCCGATCACTCCGTTTGAATATAATCGCAGACCAACGCGGCAGGTTCTGAACATCGGTGGTGCTGAACATTTGATACCGCGCGTGATTGCTGATTTTTCAGCAAAAGAAAAAATTACCGCTGCATCGTTTTTTGCCTTGGGATATCAGTACTCCGTTCCATTGGACAAATGGAATATTACCGACATGGCGTGCGACTATATATTTCTCGGCGATCGCACCATTGACTTTGAAATTCCTGGTACACTCGGATTGATCTATAACCACAAGATGTGGCTGACGCAGAAAGGCAAAGACCGAGCTTATCCGTTTATCCGTGCAGAGCAATATATAGCAGGAGTGGAGTTGTCTGATCAGGCTAACTTTATTTACGCCCGTTTACAGGATGTGAACGATGTATTGATAGCCCGGTTAAAAGAAGACAAGACTTCCGTGTTGTTTATCGATACCTATAACAAACATGGTATGGCGGAACAGCGCAGGTTGTTTGTAGAGTTGATCAATAAAGGTTGTGATGTACCCGTGATCATCGGCAGGGCGTATGCAGATCTTACCACCGAACAACTTCAGCTTTATTCGTCAACCGATTTAGGCGGCCTGTTGGTAGATGGTTTAGGCGATGGTGTTTTTATAGCTGCGCAGAATTGTGGTTCGGACAAGATGATCAATGAGACAGCGTTTGGTATTCTGCAGGCTACGCGTACCCGTATATCCAAAACAGAGTATATATCATGTCCTTCGTGTGGAAGAACCTTGTTTGATCTGCAGGAAACAACGGCACGTATACGCGCACGCACGAGCCACCTGAAGGGCGTGAAGATTGGTATTATGGGATGCATTGTAAACGGCCCGGGTGAAATGGCGGATGCAGACTACGGTTATGTTGGTTCAGGCCCCGGTCGAATTACTTTGTATAAAGGAAAAGAAGTAGTGCGGAAAAATGTACCGACAGCACAAGCGGTTGACGAGCTGGTAAACCTGATTCGTGAGCATGGCGACTGGATTGAACTTGAAACGATGAACTGATGTTGCTCTAAACAACGACACGACATGGAAGAGATTAAAAACAGCGCAGCACCTGCGCATGAAAATAAGCCGAAGAAATCAGGATGGAAGCAGTTCTTTAGTCTGGGAGAAGTGGGGAATTACTTCTTTCGCAAAAAAGATCCGGCACGCCCGAACAACATCAACATCCGCATGATGCACGGTGTCAATAAAATTTCGATTCTCATTTTTTTAATCGGTGTGCTATACCTTATCTTCAAGCTGGTCATTAAACCACGCTTATAAGTGAACATCGAAAATTATCGCGCGTACTGCATTGGCAAGAAAGGTGTAACCGAAGAATTTCCGTTTGGCGAAAATACACTGGTATATAAAGTGATGGGGAAGATGTTTGCCCTTGCCGATGTAGAATTTTTTGAAAGTGTAAATCTGAAAGTAGATCCGGAGAAGGGTGCCGAGTTACGTGAAGAATACCCATCGGTGCAGCCGGGTTATCACATGAATAAAAAACATTGGATCACTGTATTGATGGACGGTTCCATTCCTGACAAACTGATCAAGCAGTGGATCGATGATTCATACCAACTGGTTGTTTCCGGTCTGACGAAAAAACAGCAGGCTGAATTGATGTCGTTAAAATAAGAAACGATCCTATACGTTTCGAAGTAACGAATTTCAATCGAACCGCATCGTTTAAATTTCGTATTATTAGTACTTCATTTTTGAGACAACCATCATGCATCTCCGCCTTTTACTCTTCATTGTCTGTATCGGTATAATTATACCTGTCCAAGCACAGCAGGAACTGGTACGCGAAGATTTTAATAACAACGCTAACCTCTGGGGGCTCGAGGATAACACCGCACGGAAAATTTATATGGCCAATGGTAAACTCGTGCTCGACAATAAAAGCAACGAAAGCGCCTTTGTGAGTC
>CAMLLI010000017.1 GCA_946480685.1 uncultured Flammeovirgaceae bacterium
AGATGTCGCATAGCCGATGGCATGCGCGATGATGCCAGAATTACCGGCACTTCATTCTTTATACTTTTAATAATCTGAATAGTGCGTGGTGAAAGTTCTCTCCTGCTGTCCAGTAACGTACCATCAATATCGGTACAGATCGCGCGAATGTCCATCATCATAAATTGAAGGGACAAGATAGTAACTTTTAAAATTACTTCATCTTATAATGAAGATAGGACCGTTAGGTGCCTTCCCCTGTCCACACCATGCATAGAAATCAAACGCGGCAGTATACCTATATACCTTCTACTGTGCTACAACAATCTTTCTATAATAGATCCGATCATCCATCTGTAATTTTAGCAGGTATGTACCCGGGCTGAACTCAGAAAGTTCTAACTTCTGGCTGAAGGCGTTGGTAACTTTTTTTCCATGAAAGAAATGTTTTAACCGTTGGCCGGTAACATCCATAAGTTCCAGCGATGCTGTGCCCGACTTCCGTATCTCGATGGTAACGGTTCTCGATTCTTCCACCGGATTGGGATACAAATTCATTATCTCACGGGCATCTTTCTCATCTATACCAGTAACAACTTCGCCTTTCGCTCCCTTTAACAAAATGGAGGTAACAGACATTGCCGGCAGTGTTACGTTCAATACATTCTGCGATGGCGTAATGGTTGACTTCTGCAAGGCATTGGTTTGATGTGACACAAATGTCTCCGAGCTGGTGAGGTTCGATAACTTCAAAACATCAAATGACTGACTGGCGAGGTTGAAGCCGGAGAAATTTACAGTTGCTGTTTTTGAAGAGGACGCCCGATTCACCAATACAACAGTGATAGAATCTCCTGATTGATTTATAGTAGGGTAAGCAGATACCGATGTCTCATCCGAAGATGTTGCTTTGGCATAGTGCGTTTTATTGTAGCGCGAGTATAAATGCAGCACCTCCCACATACCAACCTGCCACGACCATGGCGAAAAGATTTCTACCTCCGGGTGACGCATAAATTCACCGAGCATACCGGCATACCATACGGCAGACGTGTTTGCATTTACCTGAGCTATACCCGTTTCTGAAACACCGAATGTCACACCATGATCGGTGCCCATATATTGATCAAGCCATGCTTTGCAGCGTTCAAATATATACTCCTTTGTCTGCGAGTCATCCCACGTGCCGGAAATGTTCTTTACGCCATTCGCCTCCGGGTATGAATAATTCTTGTCGAAGAAAACGCGGTGGAATTGTACGATTTCAGTCGGGTTTGTACTGGCCGGATAAAAATGTATATCGAGTACATCCAGCAAACGAACGCCACTGGCTTGTTGTTCTTCGGCTATCCGCTTGATGAAATACTCCAGCCAGGTATATTTCTTACCATCTTGTGTAATGCCCCCTTGCCAGTTATACCATTGCCACTCATTGGCAGGCACTGGGCCTACCAGTTTGATACCAGGAAATGCCTGTCTTGCTTTCTTCGCTACAGCAAAGTATCGCTGCATGAAAGCTTCTGCAGACTCTTGTGCAGGCATTACATCATCGTGCGTGCCCGACCAGATCTCCACTTCATTATCCATACTCCAATACGTGAGCGAAGTCTTCTGCAACGCCAGCTTGTTGAACCAATGGTCGAGAAGGAGTACTGTTGAGTCCGCTGTCCAGTTCTCGAGGTATAGATCCGGGTTTCCGTTAGTTGTAGCGGCAGAACCACCGGAAGCATTGACAACACCTCCACCGGCCAGATTCTGATTGACTCCACTCCACCACTGCGAGCCGTTATAATTCCAGTCGTTGAAATTAGCAGTTGTTGTTTTGGCAGCTTTGCCAATCAACTGAAACGACCACATGCCTTGTACGTTCGTCAGATTTTGCTGCATGGATTGCACTGCAAAATCCCAATCATGTGCATATACATTATTATACCAATCCGGGTGGCTGGAAAGTTTACGTCTCCAATTATATTTAGTGCTGTTGTTACCTCCGCTTTCCCGAAGAAATTTTATACCGGAATCTTTGATACGTGTCCACTCGCTAGCGGACAACGGACTGCCTGGATTATCCGAGAGTGAATTGTTGCGTCCGTATATATAGGGTGAAACAACTTGCGGCTCAACCGACAAATCGATTGTAACGGCAACCTGGGCGAATGTGTAAACAGACAAACTTACCAGCAGTGCGGTGATCGTTAAACTTTTCATAAACAGAATAAAGCTCGAAGTTATCCCGCATCTTCATCAATCGTGTGTATGAATTGTATCAACGTGTGGTAGAAAATGTTAAAAGAGATAATTTTTCAGGTGTTGTATTAACGACTCAGGGTTTGAATCAGTAAATCTTAAAAGTCCAATGCCTCTCCTGGTCGTGTCTGACAAGTATAGCTTGGTGTTGCGTAAAGAATCGCAACTCTGATCATCGCAACTAATCACCTTTAATAACCTGTACCCAGCTTTTGCACGTTGCGTGATTCTGCACCGTTACCTCGAAGAAATATATACCGGAAGCCAGACCTTCGGCAGTCCAGTCGTTTTTGTAGTCGGTGCTTTCATATACTTTGCTTCCCCACCGGTTATAGATTATCACCGAAGTTATAAAACCAAAATTAAGTGGCGTGGCGCCTTTCACTTTGCCATACTGAATAAAAAGTGACTGGTTCAGATCATCGCCATTACCGGGTGTTATCACGTTCGGAATCTTCAAAGTATATACCGGAATAGATTGTGCATTTTCGGTTACACATACGCTGTTGTCAATCGTTCGTACAGCAATGAGTTTTATAGTATAGGTGCCGTCATTCTCGTATTCATGTTCCACCTCGGGGCCATCCGCTGTAGTACCATCGCCAAAGTCGAAGAACAAACGATCTGTTGCTTCCAAACTATCCGTCAGGTTTGTTACCCGAATGACTGGTAACGTAAAACAATTCTCTTCCCGAAACATTTCAAACTCCGGAGCCACTACCGGAATAACGTTGATCTGAACCGTATCGCGATGTATACATCCATTCGCTTCCGTTACGCGGATATAGTATACGGTAGTATCCACCGGCTTTATTACCGGAGTCGGCAAGTTTGATTGAAACGTTCCGTCTGCACTTGTCCACGAATATATAGCACCACCGCTTGCCTTCAGAGTATATTCATTCCCTTTGCACAGATTATCATCGCCTTGTATCGTGGCTTCTGCATCAAATACATCAACAATTGTGGAGACCGAATCTTTGACTTTACACGTACCCGGATCAATCGCTTTTAACCACACGGTATACCGGCCGGTATTTTTATAAGCGTGTATGATCATCGAAGTGTCGGGCTTGGTGATTACCGTTCCATCGCCCAGCTTCCACTCAAATACTTCGCCACCCGTGCTCAGGTTTTGAAAAACAATCTTGTCGGGTAAACAAATTTTGTTGAGACCCGGCATGTCGAGTTGTATGGAATTGGTTTGAAGCCGCGCTTTGAGTGAAGAGAGGTCAAATTTAAATGCGGCATTATTACAATTGAGACTTCTGTTTGTACGCGACCATGCTTTGGATGTGGTAGGAAAATCAGAATACGGACCGCGACACCCCGAACATACGGCATGGTATACTATACCGTTCTTATCAAAGCGACTCGTGCCACCGTCTACGTGTGTTTGTGAGAGATCACCACCTAAAAATGTTCCGTATAAAAACTCTGTGGCGTCATCGGTTAAGACTATAAAATAAAAATCATTACCACTTGTATTCGGTTGATGCGCATCGCTGGAAACGCGCATACCACTGGTGCTGCTCAGTGTCCAATGTGCTGAGTTCAGCGAACCACCCCACCCCGACATATACAGGTTGTTACATTCGTTCACCAGGAAAGCTGTCGGCGATATATCGGGCATGCCTCGCCCGGAACCAAACACCGTAGAGAATTGCAATTGCTTCAAGTTGCCGTCAAACTTTTGCACGAATTGCCCGCTGTTAGGGTTACGGTATACATTGGCCGGAGTAATGGGCATCTTCCCTGAAGTCTGTCCGTAAACATATACTTCTCCGGCATCATTCAAGTCCAGAAAGTATATCTGATCAAAAGATGTTGTTCCGGTATAGGTTGAATGATATATAGTATCGCCCATAGGCCCCACTTTTGCGATCCAGCCATCGGCATCACCGGCAAGTTTATTCTGATAAATAGATGTTGTTACCGGGAAATCAGTACTGGCCGTTCCTCCTGCTATATAGATGTTATTGTCGGCATCCAGCTTAAGTGTATGTGCAGCATCGTCTTCACTTCCACCGAGAAAAAGTGAAAAATTCATCTGACTCAGGTTTTCATTAAAACGAAGCAAGATCGCATCCGTAGCCCCACCGTTGTAGGTATTATCTTTACTTGGTGCCTGCGGAAAATCTGCCGACCCCGTCACTGAGCTGACATATATATTTCCTTGTGCGTCCGTAATTACATCACCACGCAATTCATCACCATAGTTCTTGGCTAATATACTATCCGTGGGATTCAGACCATCGTTGCCGGTGCCTCCCACAAAGGTCGAAGCGAGTAATTTTGTTCCGTCCCTGCTGATGCGTGCAAGCACGATATCAGAACCATAAATATAGGTGACGACATGAGATATAGTATCGCCTCCGTTAAATGTTCGGTCGAATGCATTCGGAGTTGTTGGAAAATCAGCTGAACTGGTGGTCCCCAACACTATCAATTCTTCCTTTGCATTCATGACCAAACTGTGTGGTGATTCAGAATCATCACCTCCCAGGTAAGAGGCATATAATAATTTACTTCCGGAAGAGTCGTACTTCAATATACCAATGTCATATAAACCTCCATAGGTAGTTTGAAATGCACCGCCTGTTGCCGGAAATGTTCCGCTGTATCGCTGGTTCACAAAGTGATTGGTTACACCGGCCGAGTATAGATTGCCTTTTTCACCGGGAGTTGCTGTGCTGCCCCAGTTATCGGCTGTAGAACCGGAGTAAGTCGAGAAGATCAGTAACGGATCGATGACGAGTTCATAACACGGATCATACCCGTCCGGAAAGACAAATGAGACACGCTTGTCGTTTAAATTATATTCGCATGTTACCATTACCTTTCGGCCGTTAATCCACTGCCAGGCTACCGGTTTCTTCTCGATGATGGAACCCAACGGAGTGACTACTGTCAGATCGCCCTGTGTCAGCTTTACATCGGCTCCGCTATACTCGATCGCTATCTGCATCGGATCACCTTGCGGGGCCACTATAAAATCATACTTCACATGTTCACCGGAGGAATATACTTTCATATCAACCCCCGCATAAAACGAAGGGTATATAAATCCCTCATACGCATGTGCCCGCGATGCCCACTGGCAGGAGTCACTTCCTAAGAAATAATTATAGTATTCCGACGATCTTCCAAACGTGAGCGGTGTTGCCTTGCTATTGGCACCGGCAAAGTTTACATGAACGGCATGGCCTGTAATTGTATTATCGGTAAGATCAGCTTCATTGATTTGGTGCGGATGATGAGACCGTTCGTGTATGTGCTGTATCTTTTCTTCATCCAGCATATAATATACAAACCGCCCCGGCTCCACCTGCATCGTTACACCGTGTACACGTGCTGAAAATTGTATGGGAGCAGGCCATTGATTCTTGTTCTCGATAAACTTTACGGCCGGTGCCGGGTCGGTTGCCAGCGCAAGGTGTGCCGAGAAGAATAACCAGGACAGGAAAAGTCTCATGATCCTTTCGAATGGTAATATCAAATGAATGAATTAAAAAATACCTGGCTCTGGCACGTAAGGTAATAGATAATCAGGAGATGTAAAACAACGAAATGATAACTTCGATTGGGTTACATCAGCTACCTAACGCGCTAACGTCCGCTACTTTCTCCCGACAACTCCGAACCCTGCAAGCGGAACTTCATCGCTTCTTCATGACCTGCCTTCTCGACAACGCTGAAGCATTTCAATTGATATCGCTCGAGCAAATCTCCAAACATCGCGTCATAACTTTAATAACGCTACTGCACTCCTATATCTTATATACCACGCTGCAATCGTTTACTACTAGTATCAATATCCAGAACCATTCTATATTTCAAATTTTTAGGCGTTAAAACATTCATATTTAAAAATTCATCCTTAATCTTGCGCCTCCTAATCTTAACCGCGCTATACATATATAGGTAATTAAATCTTTCTCTGCCCATGAATTAGGTCTGCGTTCCATAAGCAAAAAAATTCCCGGTCAGGTATTCAGCCTGATATAACTATATCTGTTTTCCTTTTTATCCTTATTTACCATTGAAAAAATTAATTGGCGTTCTCATAGCCATAACGGGAACTATTTGTGTCTACGGACAAAGTAAACTTGGCAATTTCTACGTTACATGGGGTTATCACCGCGATCAGTATACCCGCAGTACGATTCACTTCAAAGACAATACGACTGATAACTATAATTTTACCCTGGAGAAAGCGAAGGCTCGTGATAAACCAGACTTTCACGATTTCTTCAACACTCCCCTTACCGTGCCACAGTATGTTATCAATATAGGGTACTTCTTCGCGAAGAAACCGGAGTGGGGAATTGAAGTAAGCTGGGATCACCTGAAGTATGTAGTTACCGACAACCAGGTGATGCATCTGAAAGGTGAGATCCGTGGCAAATCGTATGACCTCGATACACTGGTAACACCTGCATTTGTTCATCTCGAACATACCAACGGCAATAATTACTTAATGGTGAGTGCCGTGCGCAGAATACGATTACTCCAGGACACCCATTTTAAAAATCACCTGAGCGTGCTGGTGAAAGCCGGTGCAGGCGGACTGGTTCCGAAAACCGATTCATATATTATGGGCAATCACAACGATGGTCCGTTTCGCCTGAGTGGTTTTGTTGTAGGCTCCAGCGTAGCGATCCGTTATGATATATTCCGGTATGTATATGTTGAAGGAAGTGTGAAAGGTGCTTTTGCAGACTATACTTCCGCAAAGCTATATGAGCAAGGCCGTGCAAGGCATACGTTCTTCTCCGCGCAGTATATATGGGCTGCCGGTATAAATATACCGTTTCACGGTTAGTACAACTTACTAACCGAAAGTTCTGGCAGACAGATGCCGTTCCTCCGGGAGCGGCATTTTTGTTTTCAGGCTCAACACGAAAAAATTTCTGTATACTTGAACCCCGAAACCACCACCATGGAAAACCCCACCCGAAAAAAAGTAAGCCGGAAAGCGATCATTGGAATTATACTGGGAATTGCCGTTGCCGTTACCGTGAAGATGCTTGTCTTCAAAACACCTTCGCACGAAGCGCAACTGCAACAGGCAGCCGGCAACCTGAACAAATCGTGCCCGATGATGATTGACCCGGAAACCCGCCTCGATAATGTAACGATACCGGCAGCAAAGGTCTTTCAATATAATTATACCCTGGTGAACATGCAGAAGGCTTCAATTGACATAGAAGACCTGAAGAGTTTTCTGACACCAACCATCGTGGAAAATGTAAAGACGAGTCCACAACTACAGCTCTTTCGTGAACAGAACACTACACTGTCCTATCATTATAACGACCGGAATGGTGCCTTTTTATTTGATATTGTTGTTACCCCTGATCTCTATAACACCCAACCCTGATGCAGAGTATATTTCAGCTTTCACTGGTCGTTAACGACTACGATGAGGCCATACAATTCTATACACAAACACTGAACTTCAAACTGGTAGAAGACACCGTGCTGAGCGAGACAAAACGCTGGGTGGTGGTAGCTCCGGAAGGTTCAACGGGATGTTCACTGCTGCTGGCGAAGGCCGCGAATGACGAACAGAGGAGATATGTCGGCAATCAAACCGGCGGACGTGTGTTTTTATTCCTTCATACTGATGATCTGGCGCGTGACTACAACGCAATGCGCGCAAAAGGCGTTATCTTTGTACGAGAGCCATCAGTCGAAGCGTATGGAACGGTGGCCGTGTTCAAAGATCTGTACGGCAATCTCTGGGATATGATTGAACCGAAGAAGCCGGGCTAGCATCCGGGACTGATTCGCACAGAAGTATATTTCAACAGGTTTCGCAAAACGTATATGATATACCGCGCATCGCTATAGCTGTACCCGTGAAAAAGATCATCTCTATTCTGTTCCTGTTATTACTATGCCTGTTGCTGGTATACTATTTTCTGCCCGAAGAACGCCTGCCGCCTCACACCCGTATTGATAAACTCGTAGTAATAAAAAGTGAACGCACCATGTATGCCTACACGAAAGGCAAACTTGTGAAAGTATATTCGATAGCCATCGGCAGGAATTCGGTTGGTGACAAAGAATATGAAGGAGATAAGCGAACGCCTGAAGGATCGTATTACATTGAAGGTAAAAATCCCAACAGCGGATACCATAAGAACCTCGGTATTTCGTACCCGGATAAAACTGATCTGCAGGAAGCCAAAGCAAAAGGTGTGCGCCCTGGTGGTGATGTAAAGATACACGGCTTAAAAAACGGACGGGGACCACTCGGTAAATTTCACCGGCTCCGCAACTGGACTGCCGGTTGCACTGCCGTAACGGATGAGGAGATGGATGAGCTTTACGATGCGGTTGCTATCGGCACACCGATTATCATCCGCCCATAGGGCTATCGGTCCCTTGGTAAAAAGGAATTTTGTATCTGGTATTCATAGTCGTTAGCATTGGTTTTTATATAGCTATAGTACCGCCTGGCATGTATACTATATAGAGCCTTTCTAAAAAGCCGTCCGATCGGCCCTTATTTTTCAGGTATAGTATATATTAAAAGATTTATTAAGGCGGCTGATCGGTTATTTTGATTATCGTAAAAAAAGTGAACTTTGGCACACATGAAAAATTCAAGTAGTCTTGTCTCTACCTCCCTGAAGAAGGCTCTGACCAATTGCATTGAGATATTGGAGACCTGCTCACTGGTGGTGAGAAGCGTTGATGACCCGAAGCTTATGCGACTGGGGAAAGTAGTGGGCGAATGCCTGGGAAGCTGCAAGAAGACGCTCATGCTTATAAACAGTGAAGCAGAAGATGTAGTGGATTTCTTTCCGATATGCGAAGTATCCTGCAAAAAGTGCAGCGCTGCCTGCAAAGGTGTTGATCTTGATATGTTTAAAAAGGCGGTGGTGGCGCTCACCGACTGCATTGCCGAAATACACTACGCCACACCGTCCGCCCGAAAAAATATACTTTAGTAATCAGCGATTAGCTGAACGTTATAATTCATTAAACATCACTCTTCAAAATCGAGGTCACGGCCAAATGTTTCTTTCATGTTGTAAAGTGCCAGCAGACCGATCATGATCGTTAGTGCTCCAACCACTGCACCGCTGGCAATCATACCTATATTTACCCGCAACAGTTCGAAGGCAAAAGTAAGCGGCAGCACCGTGGCCCGCACAACATTGGGCACCGTAGTAGCAACCGTAGCACGAATGTTGGTGCCAAACTGCTCGGCTGCAATCGTGACGAACAACGCCCAATAGCCAATGGAGAAACCAAGCAGCAAACAACTCATGTAGAACAATGTAACCGATGCCTGTGCAACAGTAAAATAGAGTGCTATAGCGAGAGCTGTTATACCCATAAAGATCAGCACTACCTTCTTACGACTTTGCAGGTATTGACTCAGACTACCGCTGCTTAAATCGCCCAGCGACAAACCGATATAACAGAACATTACCGCTTTACCGGCATCTACAATTCCGGGTACAGCAAGTGTAGCGGCAAACTCCGGTGAGAATGTAACGAGTATACCAATGACGAACCAGATGGGCAACCCGATAAAGATACACCGCACATAACTGATAAACGTGCTATAGCGCGTGAACAACATAAAGAAGTTACCGCGCTCCACGGCCTTCGCTTTCGCAGCAGCAAACATACCCGACTCGGCAACACTATAGCGAAGCAGTAACAGGCACAAACCAAGACCACCGCCTATCCCATAGGCTATACGCCAGTCCGTATAGGCAGCAACAACGTAAGCAAGTACAGCACCGAGAAGTCCCACAGAGGCAACGAGTGTTGTTCCGTACCCGCGAATCTGCTTCGGCAATATCTCGGCCACCAAGGTTATACCGGCACCAAGCTCGCCCGCCAAACCTATACCGGCTATAAAGCGAAGTATAGCATATTCGGGCACGGTAGACACAAACCCGTTGGCCAGGTTAGCGAGTGAGTATAAAAGAATGGAGCCAAACAGCACAGACAGACGGCCGCGCTTGTCGCCCAACACGCCCCAGAGTATACCGCCTGCCAAAAGACCTGCCATCTGAACATTGATCAGAAATATACCCTGCTTCAGTAGTTCATCACCGCTTAAACCGAGTGCTTTGAGACTTGGTACACGAACAATACTAAACAACAACAGGTCGTATATATCTACAAAGTATCCCAACGCGGCAATAACAACCGGTGGCTGGAGTACCTGCCTCCAGACGCTTTTATGTTCCATGCTATATATGTGATTTAGAAATGAACCGACATGCTATAGCGAGGTATATACAGCACTATATACCTCACTGTCATAGCACGTTTATTTTATTTCAATTGCTGATAGAGCTTATTCAACACGTCTTTACGACTCGAACCGGCCTGTGCCTGGAGTTTTATACCAGAAAGCTTCTCCCACGCAGCAAGTGTTGTCTCATCCGCCGGGTCATTCAGCCTGGCTTGCCAACCGGGGAGATATCCGCGCAGGCCCATATACTGGATCATAGCGAAGTCTGCGTGATCTGGCTGTACATCCTGAAAGTATATCAGCGTTGCCTTTTGTGCGATCAGGATCTTCTGCAATTCCGGTATTGCTATATTTCTTATTTTCTGATTATGATCGATGGCGAGCGATGCCGCTACACCAGCAGCTTGTCCTAATGCCATCCAGCACGGCTCCATGCGCAACGTTGAAAAGCCTATATGACTGCCCGATACCGGAACCGGCAGAATCAGATTGTCGATTGTCTTCGGCACCATCACGCCATACGGAACGGTATATACCTGCGAAGGATAACTCAGGAAACCATCGAGGTGTATACGGTTCGGTTCGCGTTTGCGCACGGCATGAGAGTCCAGGGCGTAGTGACTCGCGGTTACACTTGAAGCATGCAACGGTGGACGTTGTCCCGGGGCGGCTTCGGTAGCATCTTTTGCAGTAAAGAAATAGAGACCTTCAAACCTTCTTCCTTCGCGCACATATACCTGGCGTGGAAAGTTATCGTTATCGGTATATTCATCTTTTGCAAATCCCCACTCCTTCGCTGCCTTTCTGAAATGTTCCGGCAACGCTTTATCATTCTGCGCGAACCAGATCAACCCTTGTATATAGTTTCGCAGGCGTTGTGCATATTGATCGCGCCAAGCCCAGCCCGATGTTGGCCACGGCCAGTTCTCTTCGGGAAGATCGGTTGATATAAACGCCATGTGCTGGTTGTTAGCATCCGTCTTCGCGTTGGGCAACGCTACCATGTTGGTAATTTTAGCAATGCCCCAAACATCACCCGGTATTTTACTGGGCTTGCCGCTTGCTATATGCTTCCGGTTTTCTTCAAGCATCGCTGCTGTTACCTGCTGCATGTGTGCACCGGTATGCCGACCGGTCCAGACATCTTCAATCAGCGATATATACTCTTCACGATTGTACTGTACCGGCTTCATAATCTCTATGCGATTAGCAGGATTGTTTGTGAGACATAACCTGTAATTATAGGACTGCACCGCGTTATCCCCTTGAAACGTAGAACCCTCTCCTTCCGGACCGCCCCAGTATTTATAGACTATACCGGCTCCCGGTTCGTGGAACTCGCCCTTACCTTCACGACCTAACCGGAACGGCACTTTTGCAGCAGCTCCAAGATCGCCCTCGTATGTAGCATCTACAAATACCTTACCGGTATACTCCTCGCGTTGCTGCGATTCACGATTTAGTATATATATCTTTTTGATCTGATCATTCTCGATAACGATATTCTGATCGAGGACATCGAACTGACGCATCTTGCGAATGGTGATCTTCCCTTTTTGCTCAGCCAGCATCTGTTCGAGTATCTGCTCGGCTACAGAAGGCTCAAAATGAAAACCATCCGAGCAATCTTTTACCTGTTTCGAATCAGCACCATACTTTGATATATAGTATTGTTTTACTCGCGTGATGAACTCGGAAAATAAACCTGTTGTAGCGCCACGCGTTGCAATATCCGTAGCACCCAGACCATTGGCCGGCAAGCCACCGATGTGCGTAGTGCGTTCGAGTATAACAGAACTCTTACCTTCGCGGGCTGCCGCAATGGCTGTCATGATACCGCCCGGTGTACCACCCACAATCACCAGGTCGTATTGTGCATACGCACAGGTCGCTATCAGCCATAATATATAGCTTGCTATTATTTTTTTCATGTGTATAGTGACAGTGCTTGCGCACCTTTACAATGAATACTTGTTATTCTGTTTGGATTATTTTACCGGCACCCAGATCACCGCATCGGCCAGTACTTTACCATCGGCTTGTGCATTGGATATTTCTGCATAGGCGGATTTGCCCTTCGTTAAGGTATATTTTCCAACCGGAACCCATTCGCCCGAAGTTTGTCCTTCCACAATTATATCCGATGACTTGATGGCTTGCTGGTATTGCTTTTTACCATCCGAAAGTGTTACAAAAATCTGTGAGGACATGCCTGATACTTTCGGGAAGTATATATATACCTGGTACGTTCCGTTTTGCGGAATATTCGGCGTAAAGCGAACGGCTTCTTTACCGCTGCCTGCTTCGCTTACAAAGAATGACGGACCGTAACCACCTTTCTTCTCAACAGTCCAATTGCCTTGTTTCGTTACTTGTGTAGGATCGTCATTGTCTACCAGCACATCAAACAGTTTACCATCGGCGAGCGGGTTGGCTTTCAGTTCCTGCTGCAACTTCGCGATGTCGATTGACTGAATGCTTTTATTTCCGTCAATGGCGTGTACCGCAGCCGTTGCAGAAGATTGTGCCAACACCATAAACACCGGCTCCATGCGAATAGAACCATACGCTATATGTGTTGCCGAAAGACAAACCGGCACAAACAAATTGTTGCATTCAGATGCCTTTGGGACAATAGAACCGTACGCGATCGGGTATGGACCAAAGCCGCCAACTTCAACGTTACCTTCGTTCTTCACCTGTCCATTCACGACTACGCGTTGACAGTTGTGTGAGTCCATCGTATAGGCTGCCATGCCGACACCATCCTTCACCACTTCTTTTCCTTCGCAGTTAGCCTGGCTCATTACATAACTTCCAACCATGCGTCTCGCTTCACGAATGTATAGCTGAGGCGACCAATTGCCATTGTCGGTATACTCATCTTTCGGATAGCCCCACTTCAACATTTCGTTTCGGAGTTCAACCGGAACTCTCGGATCGTGACCATAGAAATATAGCAGCCCTTTGGTATAGCGTTCGTGTTCACCGATAATTTGTCTGCGTTGCTCATAGGTTCCGTCCGGGTATTTATAGTTCATGCCGATCATATCCGTTGAAAAACCACCGCGGTTGTTAATGTCGGTTTTGTTATTGGGCATGCGACTCCAGATAAAATAATCATCGAGTCTTTTCCTGGATGGATTGGCTTTCAACAAGCGTACTGCGAGTTCATACCGGGTAGAGTCGTAGTCTTCCGGTCTTGTAATCGGCACCATGTTATTCTTATCAGACGTAAGACAGATGCGATAATTATAGGCCTGCACTTTTTTATCACCTGTACCATTCGGTTGCAACGTTTCACGGCTCACGCCCCACACCAGACCGCTCTCCGGTTTCCCGGGAATTATATAGGGATCTATACCATCCTGGAACTGATGCCCATGCATCAGCTGCACGCCGTTGATAGTCTCATTGTAATCTTTATTATCCTCACGCCCTACCACGTACGACACTCCGGCTTTCGCCATCAGGTCACCTTCATAACCGCAGTCGATATATACCTTCGCGCGAACGATGACCCCAGCAGCACTGCGATCAACCGCATTCTCTAGCACAACCTCAGTAATGCGAGCCCCCTGCTTCTTTACATCTCTAAGCCGTGTATCATACAGCACCTGAAAATTTCCCT
>CAMLLI010000018.1 GCA_946480685.1 uncultured Flammeovirgaceae bacterium
AATGGAGGCCTTGTTACTCCGCTTATCATTGAGTGGACCTATAAAGACGGCACCAAAGAAACCCAATATATACCGGCAGAGATCTGGCGCACCAATGAGAATGAAGCAAGCAAAGTATTTATTAAAGATAAAGAGGTCACCAACGTAACGTTCGATCCGAATGCTGCCCTTGCCGATGTAGACGAAAGCAACAACGTGTTTCCGAAGAAAGTTGCAGAATCAAAATTCGACCAGTTCAAAAAGAATAAGTAAGATCAATCCTTCCCGCAGTATATATCCGGTCACTTGAAATACAGTTGCCCGGTATAGATTGCGGGAAATTCATTTTTATATATACCCCACCCAATGAGATTAAAATATACTATATCACTACTACTTGTTACCTGGCAATTGCAGGCACAGGTGGAGAAAAAAGAAGTTGGCAACCTGGTAATGGAGGGTATACCTGAAATACCAGCTTCCGTAATCGAACGGATGAATCAATACCAGAACACGCGCGGAGCAAGCTTTAGCAGCTGGAGTCCGGATGGTAAAAATATACTGATCAGTACACGCTTCGCAGAAACAGCACAGCTACATGTTGTCGATCATCCCGGTGGAGCACGCAAGCAGGTAACATTCTTCAAGGAACCCGTTGGCGGAGCAAGTTATTGTCCGGATGCTTCGTACAAAGGCTTCATGTTTTCGAAGGATATAGGGGGTAACGAATTTTCACAGCTGTTTTGGTTTGATATCGCTACAGGTAAATATGAAATGATTTCCGATGGCGGACGCTCGCAAAATTCATTGAGTTCGTGGTCGAATAAAGGCGATCAGTTTATCGTAGTGAGTACACGCAGAAATGGTAAAGACTACGATCTATACCTGAGCAGTATGAAAAATCCCAAGGAAGCAAAATTAGTATTGCAGCGCGAAGGATCATGGAGTGCGTTGGATTGGTCGCCTGACGATAAGAAAGTTCTTGTCGCCAACTATATATCGGCTAACAAATCATTCCTTCATATTCTCGATCTGGCGAGCGGCAAGCTTGAACAGATCAATCCTTCGCAGGAAGAAATCGCTTACGGCAGTGCAGTGTGGTCAGCCGATGGTAAAGGTATATTTGTTGTCAACGACCAGGGTGGCGAGTTCAGTGTACTGAAATACTATGATGTAGCTTCAAAGAAATTTACACCCATAACGGCTTCTATCCCATGGGATGTAAATAGTATCGCGGTAAACAAGAACCGGAGCACACTGGTATTCGATACCAATGAGAATGGTGTTGCCAAACTATACCAGCTTAATACATCTACGTTAAAATATACTGCTATACCGGGTATACCTACGGGCGTTGTTGGTGGTATAGAATTTCATCCCGATGGCAAACAAATCGGTTTGGTAATCAATACACCCCAAACACCAAGCGATGTGTTTTCAATAGACCTCGCCACGAATAAACTTAAGCAGTGGACTTTCAGTGAAGTGGGCGGATTAAACACCAGTACATTCGTTGTGCCTTCCCTGGTGGAGTACGAAACATTCGATAAAGTTGATAACAAGGCGAGAAAGATACCGGCATTCTATTATAAGCCTCTGAACGCTTCAGGAAAAATTCCGGTGATCATTAATATACATGGTGGTCCTGAAGGACAGTCAGTGCCTGTGTTCAGTCCCTTCATAGCGTACCTCACCAACGAGCTCGGTATAGCTGTGCTGTCACCAAACGTGCGAGGTTCATCCGGTTATGGTAAAACGTTTCTGAAACTCGACAATGGTTTCAAGCGAGAAGAATCGGTTAAAGACATTGGTGCGTTACTCGACTGGATCGCGAAGCAACCTGAGCTCGATGCATCACGCGTAGCTGTGTGGGGCGGATCGTATGGCGGATATATGGTGCTCGCATCCATGACTAACTTTAATGATCGTATCAAATGTGGTATTGATGTGGTAGGCATCAGTAACTTTGTAACATTTCTGCAAAACACGGAAGATTACCGGAAAGATTTGCGCAGGGTAGAGTATGGTGACGAGCGCGATCCGAAGATGAAAGAGTACCTCCTCAAGATCTCACCAGCGAATAATGTCGACAAGATCACAAAGCCTCTGTTCATTATACAAGGTCTGAATGATCCGCGTGTTCCGGCTTCCGAGTCTGAACAGATGAAACAGAACATGCGAAATAAAGGTCGCAACGTATGGTATATGCTTGCCAAGGATGAAGGCCACGGCTTTCGCAAGAAACCCAACGTTGACTACATGCAATGGAGCGTTGTAATGTTCCTGCAGCAGAATTTACTGAAGTAAAAAATCGTCTATTTCATAGTCGGGAATGTCGAAGTAAGAAATGTTTACTTTTTCGACATTCCTTCTTTACGGTCACGCAAAACATACCCTATCGGCCAGATAGTATTCATTTCTACAGGTGAGTAGTAACGTATATTAAGCGCTTCAACGTCTCTATTCAGCAATTGATAGGTTTTGTTTTTAAATCTGACGTCTTATATTTACACCTTAACGCGGTTCGGAAGGGTCTTGTAGACCAAAATTTTTTTGACTGATTATCTTTGCCGCTCATATTTTTTAACCCACGCCCTCTGGGCAAAAAATGATTAAAACATGCAAAGACGCTGGTTAAGTTTTTTTGGCATCGCCATGATGATCGTAGCCGTAGTATTCGTGAACCGCTACTATCTCCCCTCTCTCACGGAACAAGAAGCTTCCTCTGATTCAGTAAGCTTCGATATCAAAATCAAAGAACCAAGCGTGCTGTATGGCATGGTGGTAGATGACTTCCTGGTGATTGAAGACAAAGTAAAACGTAACGAGCGCCTGGGTGATATCCTGGAAGCATACAACGTGCCTGCTAAACTCATCAACCAGGTATCACAACTTTCCCGTAATGTATTTGATGCGCGTAAAATCGCTGCCAATAAAAAGTATACGTTGATCTGCGATCAGGATTCCCTGAAGACAGCCAAAGCACTGGTATACGAACCGAACCCGATTGATTATATCATTTTCCGTTTCGAAGATTCTCTTACCGTAGATGTTTGCAAGCGTGATGTTATCACCGTTGAGAAAAGCATTGCCGGTGAGATCCGTTCCAACCTTTCTGAAACCATTGAAGAGCTTGGTATATCACACGAGCTTACCAACAAGTTTGTTGATATCTTCGGCTGGCAGGTTGACTTTCAGCGTCTGCAGAAAGGCGACAAGTTCAAACTGATCTATGAAGAGAGCCAGGTGGAAGGTGTTACCGTAAGCATCAACCAGATCAAAGCTATATACTTCGAACACTTCGGCAGCCCATACTATGCATTCCCGTTCGATCAGGGTGAAGGCATGAACTACTACGATGCTGAAGGCAAGAGCTTACGCAAAGCACTTCTCAAATATCCGATCGAATTTACCCGCATCAGCTCACGCTATACCATGAGCCGTTTCCACCCTGTACAAAAGAGATGGAAAGCTCACCTCGGCACAGACTTCGCGGCACCTACCGGTACCCCTATACGCTCGGTTGGCGATGGTACGGTTGAAGAAGCACAGTATAAATCAAACAACGGTAACTACGTAAAGATCCGTCACAACGGTACCTATACAACACAGTATCTTCACATGTCGCGTATTGCTGATGGCGTTCGTGCCGGCACACGTGTTCGTCAAGGTCAAACCATTGGTTATGTAGGAAGTACCGGACTGGCTACCGGTCCGCACCTTTGCTACCGCTTCTGGAAGAATGGCGTTCAGGTAGATGCTTTGAAAGCAGATCTTCCTCCGTCAGAGCCTATTCAGAAAAGCTACATGCCGTCTTTCGAAAATGTAAAGGCCGACCTGACCAAGAAGCTTGACAGCATCGCGTTTCCGCAGCAGCGCGAGGAGCCTATCGCTTCGATTTAACTTTAACTTAAAAATCTTATTCAACGCTTTCGTTGAAGATGTAGTTTTCTCTGACTTTTTTTGTCAGAGAAGCGGAGCGATCCCTCATCTTCAATGAAGCGTTGTTTTTTTATATTCTTTTTACTCCTACCCTCCTGCCTCACCTTTGCGCAGAAGGTTGGTCTTGTATTGAGCGGAGGTGGCGCGAAAGGCATAGCACATGTTGGTGTTTTAAAAGCGCTGGAAGAAAACGAGATTCCCATCGACTACATTGTCGGCACTTCCATGGGCGGGATCATCGGTGGTTGCTATTCTGCCGGTATGAGTCCCGAGCAGATTGAACACATGATACTCTCACCGGAATTTCTCGGTTGGGTAAACGGTTCGCCCGAACAAGGCTTTAACTATTTCTACTATAAGAATGATGTCACCCCTACATTTTTAAAGCTTACACTTGATCTTGACTCTACTCTTAATTTTCAATTCAATACCAGTCTTGCAAAAGATGTATCGCTGAACTTTGCGTTAGCCGATCGCATGGCACAGGCATCCGCCATATCCAGGAATAACTTCGACAGTCTCTTTGTACCGCTGCGCGTTATTGCAGCTGATATCTTTACTCAAAATGAAGTTGTACTCTCCAAAGGTTCGTTAAGCGATGCGCTTCGTGCTACGCAAACTGTTCCTTTCTTTTACAACCCCATTCGTGTTGATGGAAAGTATCTCTTTGATGGCGGTGTATATAATAACTTCCCGGTAGATATAGCACAACGCGATTTCAAACCCGATGTAATTATAGGGGTAAATGTATCTACCAAAATCTTTGATGAATATCCGTATGATAATGATGACAAGCTGATATCGCGATCGCTTCTTTTTATGTTGATGGATAAATCGGATCCATCGATGATCGGAGACAGCGGTATTTTTATACAACCCAATCTGAAAGGATTTACTTCCTTCGATTTTGCGAAGGCTAAAAGTCTTATCGATAGCGGATACGCACAAACCTTGCGACAGGTCGAAGAGATGAAAGCTAAAATTGCCAAGCGAAATACCTGCGAAGCTGTAGCGGAAAAACGAAATGCATTTAACAGCAGAAGTGTACCGATGGAGTTTAGCGGTCTCGCATTTAAAGGTTTTAATTCATCACAGCGTGCCTATATCCGCAAGCTCTTTAAGGTACATCCGGGCTCGAACAAGCCCCTATACTATAGCGATATAAAGAAAGGATACTTTAAGCTGGTAGCAGAAGATTACTTCTCGAATGTATATCCCGGTATACTATACGACAGCAGCACAAAAAAATTCAACTTTCAGCTTTCGCGCAGGCCCCAACAGAATTTTCAGGTTGACTTCGGGGGTGTTATCGCTTCACGCGACATCAGCAATATATTTCTCGGACTCAACTATTATCACTTCGGGCGAACGCTCAAACATTACTATACCGCTTTTCAAACCGGAAGTTTTTATAAATCGGGTATTGCCGAAGTACGTATCGATTATCCGAACCAGCTATATATAGAACCGTTTGTTGAGTATAACAACTGGAACTACTTCGAGAATGGCGATCTGCTGAAAGATGTGTCCTCCACAACCACACCGACCGTGCTCTCGCGGATCAATCGAAAGTTTGGTATACATATAGGTATGCCTATCAAAGAATTCTTCAAATGTACTGTTGGCATCGAGGGCTTTAACAATACTGATCGCTATGTTAACGGAGATATATTTATCAGCACCGACACGTTGGACCTTGAGCGCATCAAAGGTTTTAAAACCGGCTTTACTTTCTCGGCCAACACATTGAACCGGAAACAGTATGCCTCCAGTGGTAAAGCGTATTCATTGGCAGGCGACTACTTCAACCTGTCAGAGTCCTATACGCCCGGCAATACTTCTATACACGATGGCAAGATGAAGTTCTACCATAAGTGGTTTCGGGTACGCGCCAGTGCCGAGCAATACTTCAATGCTGGCTGGTTTCACACGGGATATGTAGCAGAGGCTGTCTTCTCCAATCAACCCTTCTTCCGTAATTACTTTGGTACCATTATCAATACCCCGGCTTTCCTTCCTTTACAGGACAGCCGGACCTTGATTCTCGAAAACTTCAGATCGTTTAATTATGTAGCAGGAGGTATACGCAACATCTTTACTTTGCGCACACGTGTTGATTTTCGTCTGGAAGGATACTTGTTTAAACCTTTTGATTATATAAAAGAAGGCAGCAACCAGGAAGCCTATATTAGTCGTGATATAAAATCGTTATTCTTTACCGGGTCTGCCGGCTTTGTATACCATGCTCCTATAGGACCGGTGAGCCTGAGCATTAACTATTACGATGATGATGAGAACCAGTTAGGCGTGCTCTTGCATGTGGGGTTTTTGTTGTACAACCGGCACTCGCTAGAGTAAAAGTTTAGCTGTCCATTTACCTTTCGTTATCTCTCATTCGTCTTTTTACTTGTCGATTGGACTTCATTATAAAATTTTTAGCTATGTTTAAAGTTCAATTTAACAGGCGCTCTGGCATGAAGCGAATTTTACTTACCCTCGCAGTACTCATCTCATTTACTCTTATCTCCAGTGCACAGGTTGTGCAGTGGGCATCTAAGATTGTAGAGTTTTCATCTGAGCTCACTCCTGTCCAGTACTCTGCACAGCAGGCACTGGGTAAACCAAATGTACTCCCGGCCGGAGGACAAAGTCCTAACGCATGGGCTCCGGATAAACCCGGTCGTAAAGAATTTTTAAAGTTAGGATTTGCTAATCCGATCAGCATCCGCCAGATCGCTATTGCCGAATCACATAATCCGAGTGCTATCTTCCGTGTGCTGGTTTACGATGAAGCCGGCAAAGAATATGTGGTAAATACATTGAACCCAATGACGGTGCCACTGAAGGGAAGAATGCTGAACGTATTTATGGACGCCACGTCTTATAAAGTTGCTGCGGTAAAAATAGAGTTTGATGGTGCTGCCGTACCCGGATACTTCGGTATAGATGCTGTGGCGATCTCTGACTCAAACTATCCTATTATTGCCGATATACCGAAGATGCAGTTACTCGCGTCCGGTATACTTATCGAAGCGCTTGATAAAAATGTTAACAGTGAATACAGCGAACTTAATCCGCTGCTCTCGCCCGATGGCAAGACACTATATTTCAGCCGCAGAAACCACCCCGAAAATATAGGAGGCACAAGCGACAAGGAAGATATATGGTACTCTGAACTGGACTCGGCCGGCCGCTGGCAGCTTGCCAAAAACATGGGGGCTCCATTCAACAACGAAGGACCTAACTTTGTAAACACGATACAATCAGTTACGCCCGATGGCAGGTCTGCTATAATGGTGCTCGGTAATAAATACCTTGACAATGGCAAGATGCGTGCAGGTGTTTCCATCAGCTCGAATGTAGGGGGCTCGTGGAGCAAACCCGTAGCACTCAACATCGCGAACGACTATAACTTTAACGAAAAGGCTAATTACTTCCTTACCAATAATCGTAAAACATTGTTGATGTCGGTTGAGCGCGAAGACTCACAGGGTGATCGCGATCTTTATGTCAGTTTCATGAATAACGACAGTTCCTGGTCTCAACCGCTTAACCTGGGCGATGTGATTAACACAGCGGGTGAAGAGTCTGCTCCGTTCCTGGCTTCGGATGACAAGACGCTATATTTCTCATCCAACGGCTTTAGCGGTTATGGTGGTACAGATATATATGTATCGCGCAGACTTGATGACACGTGGACAAACTGGTCTGAACCGGAAAACCTCGGACCGGAAATTAACTCACCGCTTGAAGATCTCTTCTTCAACATTCCTGCTAACAGCGACTTCGCATACTACTCGCGCGGTGTTACTGAAACCAACACCGACATATTCCGTGTGAAACTTCCGATCGTGAAAAATCCGGAGCCATGGGTTACTGTGAAAGGAAAAGTGGTTGATAAAACTACAGGCGATCCGCTCGGAGCCAAGATCATTTACGAGCGACTGCCGGAAGGTAAAGATATAGGTATAGCACAGTCTAACCCTGAAACCGGTGAGTACGAAATTCGTTTGCCGGCCGGCCACCAGTATGGTATACGCGCAGAGTCTGATGGTAAACTTTCCGAAAGTCAAAACCTGGACCTGCGGAATATAACTTCCGATAAAGTTATTGACGGTGAAGACTTCAACCTGTCGCCTATCGAAGTGGCAACGGTTAAAGAGAACGTAACCATTGTATTGAACAACGTATTCTTCGATTTCGATAAAGCTATATTAAAACCTGAATCATTTCCGGAGTTGAACCGTATAAGCGAGTTGATGAAGGAAAAGAGTGGCATGCAGATCACGATATCCGGTCACACCGATGCCACCGGTCCTGAACAGTATAACCTCGGTTTGTCAGAGCGCAGAGCAAAAGCGGTTGTGAAATACCTCGTTGAAAAAGGTATATCCAATGACCGCATCACAACAGAGTACTTCGGTGAAAGTAAACCAACCGATACCAACGATACGAAGGAAGGAAGACAGAAGAATCGCAGGGTAGAATTCAGGATTTTGAAATTGTAATTTCATAACCAATGGTTCATACGTTTTTTACATTCTCCGTTGCATGTATACTCAGCATCAGTCTGGCATTTGGTCAATCTGCTGATTCGCTTATATATGCAGAGGGTAATATCATTAACGCAGCTACCAAAGAACCCGTAACGGCTCGCATCACCTATCAGAGCCTTCCGTACGGAAACAAAATGGGAACATTGAATAACAACCGTTATTCATTTCCTCTTTTCGACAATGAAAAATACTCCATCATTGTGGAAGCACCGGGGTATACTACCGCCAAGTATTTAATCGACCCGGCTGAAGCAAATGGTAATAAAGTATTAAAGGATATAGAACTTACCACAGGTGCGCCTGCCAATGCCAGCAAACATTCTGTTGGCCATGTTATGCGTCTTGATAACGTGATCTTCCAGGTGGGCCGGTCCAAAATCAGTGAAGACTCGTATTCAGAACTGGATGTAGTGGTAAAGATGATGAAGGAAAATGCCACGATGGTAATTCAGCTCGAAGGACACACCGATTATCTCGGCGATGCAAAGGAAAACATGAAACTCTCCAAGGCACGCGTAGAAGCTGTGAAAGATTATATAGTATCGAAGAATATCAACAAGAGTCGTGTAAAGACAAAAGCATTTGGCGGAACCCAGCCGCTGTCACGCGATGATACACCCGAAGCGCACCGACTCAACCGCCGGGTAGAACTTCGCATTCTGCAGAATTAATAAGCTAACTTTTAAAGAGAAGGGAAATCAGCTAAAAGCTGTCGGCACTGGCGTTTGCCTGTGTGTCCAATTTATACTTGCGTACGGTCTGTACTTTACGAATATAGTTTTCCTTGAGTGAAGGGTCCAGTTTACTTTCTGCCAGCGAAAGCAAAATGATGCGTGAGAACTCTTCGAGTCGCGGTGATCTATACTGCGCGGATGCTTTTTCCAGGTATGCTATCGAGTTAACCCACTGGTGATTGTTGTAAGCTTTTATAGCCTGGTTATAATATAGCAGGCCCAGCATTTCATCGAGGTTCACATCGTTATACAAATCAAAAGAAAAATGATAGTAACGTTTATCGGTATTCGCTTTCTGAATTTCATTCCGGCGGTATACATGTATACGCTTCTCTATCTCCGATTTACTATCGGTAAAGCCGGTGGCCGGGTCTGTTGTTTCCAATAATACATCTCCGGCAGACGTCTCCACCATCAGGAAAATGTGATAATTCGTTTCGATAATTCGATAGGGAAACTTGAAATGATTGAGCAGTATAGCATATAGCGCTGTACCGGTGAGACAGTTATAATAACCTTTGTCCAGCAACTCATTGAAAGACGAATACTCTTTATAGTTGCGCAGAAAACGCTGGTGTGTTTTTGTGAAGAGGTAATTCAGAAAGGCCTTGTCGGTTTTAAAGCCATCCTTTTTTACAGAAAGTTTATCAACGAAAGCAAGCAGTTCGTCAGCAGTCGCGATTTGCGAATCAGTTGTGCTGTAAAGTTCAAGGTAATGGTGGAGCGAAGGGGTTGGCTGAGACGTAAATGTGACATCTTGTGCTAGCGCAAGTATTGGCAGAAAAAATATCAACACCAGTCCCTTCATGTTACGCCAATGTTAATTTACTGTTATCAAATTTAATATAAAAGTAACAGTAAGCAAGTGTTCGTTAACGTTTGAGTAATGTCTGGCCGCTGATTGCGTGATTTTGACTGCCGGGATTTTTGCCCTACATTTAGTATATGCAGGCAGTCGCAGCAACAGACGTTAAAAATGAGATCCTGGAAGCGTTCAAACTTCAGCGCGAGAACCTGCATGTGCTTCGAGTGGAGCCTGTGCGACAGCGTAAGGTATATCTCAAAAAACTACGCGACTGGATTCATACCAATCGTACCGTCATTCATGAAGCTGCCTATAACGACTTCAAAAAACCCGCTGTTGAAGTAGATGGTACCGAAATCTTCCATGTACTCAGTGAAATCAAGCTCGCTGTTTCCTCTTTGGAAACATGGGCACAACCGCGCAAAGTAGATGCTCCCATTACCATGCTGGGTACGCGCTCCTATATACAGCCCGAGCCGCGTGGTATATGTCTCATTATATCTCCGTGGAATTACCCATTCAGTCTGGCCGTTGGTCCGCTGGTATCGGCTATTGCTGCAGGCAATAGTGTTATACTCAAGCCATCGGAGTTAACACCTCATGTATCGGTTGTACTGAGTCGTATGGTAAAAGATATATTTCCGGCCAACCGTGTATCAGTATTTGAAGGCGGACCGGAAATATCACAACACCTGTTGAAACTTCCGTTCGATCATATATTCTTTACCGGCAGCCCTGCCATCGGTAAAGTAATCATGAAAGCGGCTGCAGAAAATCTCACTTCCGTTACCCTTGAGCTTGGCGGAAAATCACCGACAATCGTTACGGCTTCTGCCAATATAAAGGAAGCTGCACAACGCATCGCGGTAGCCAAGTTTATTAACAACGGACAAACCTGCGTTGCGCCAGACTATATATTGGTTGATGAAAGTGTAAAGCAACCCTTGATTGATGAGCTGAAACTATATATCCGGAAACACTTTGCAGAAGGTGGCACGTTTGATACATCCGTGAGCTATTGTCGAGTGGTGAATGAAAGACATTTTTCGCGTGTCAACGAATTATTAAAAGATGCCCTATACCATGGAGCCAAGCTTGAATTCGGGGGAAGCATTGATGAGGCTACGCGATTTATACACCCGGTAATATTAAGTCACGTACCGATGGATGCACGCCTCATGGAAGAGGAGATTTTCGGTCCTATACTTCCTGTTATTTCCTATACTCATATCGATGACGCAGTCCAGGTCATTAACGCAAAACAAAAAGCACTCGCCCTCTATATATTTACCCGCAGCAAAAGCGATCGCAGAAAAATTATTCAGGAGACCTCCTCAGGAGCCGTTTGTATAAATGATTGTGCGGTTCATTTCCTGCAGCATAACCTTCCCTTCGGTGGTGTTAACAACAGTGGTATAGGCAGCTCGCATGGCTACTTCGGCTTTCTGGCCTTTTCGCACGACAAACCTGTTATGAAACAAAAAGGAGGTTTCACATCTATTCAACCTTTCTATCCGCCTTATACCAACCTGTCGAAAAAGCTAATGGACTGGTTTCTAAAGCTTTTCTAGTTTCGCTGCTTCCGATTACTGCCGCGCCCATCCCGCCCAACGTTGCAAACGTGCTTTTAAAAGAAGCTTTCGTCTAAATACCAAAAAAGACAGGAGTCAGTTTACTAAATTTGAGTTCACAATTCATAGCGCCAAAACTATGGATGGAAACAAAACTTTATTCACACGACACACATCGTACACATTCAACTATATGTTTGACGTTTTAAAACACGAAACTTACCAAGTCTAAATTTTTTATATGAAAAAAGCATTGAAATGGACCCTCATCATTGTAGGGGGGTTAATTGTACTTCTTCTGGCTGCAGCTTTTATCATCCCTATAGCTTTTAAAGATGACATCGTAGCTGCGATCAATAAAGAAATCAACAAGTCGGTAAATGCAGACGTTGTATACGACGTTGAAAAGTTTGACCTGACGCTGTTCAGAAACTTTCCGAATATAACAGCGGAGATGCGCGACCTCGGTGTTATTAACCGCGCACCGTTTGAAGGCGAAGTTCTCTTCGCTACGGAGAGCTTCGAAGTTGAAGTAAACCTGAAAGAAATTCTGTTCGGTGATCAGCTTCGCGTAAAAGGTATATCGCTCATCCGTCCCATCATCAATGTTAAAGTTTTGAAAGACGGCCGTGCTAACTACGACATTGCTGTTCCTTCTGAAGATACCGTAGCAACTACAGAAGAGCCGAGCAACTTCTCCTTCGGTATAGATCATTGGGAAATTGTGGATGGCGACATTACGTACAATGATGAATCTCTTCCATTCCTGATGAGCCTCAAGGGAGTAAACCACAGTGGCTCCGGAGATTTTACACAGGATGTGTTCGACCTCGAAACAAAGACCGTGGCGGATACCGTTACCGTTGCGTTTGATGGCACGGAGTATCTGAGTAACAAACGTGCCGAGATCGATGCTACCGTTTCTATCAGCGAAGCGTATACCAAATATACCTTTAAAGAAAACACCGCGAAGCTCAACGACTTTGCCATGAGCTTTGATGGCTGGTTCAAAATGAATGAGAACGACTTCGGTATGGATATAGCATTCAAGAGTCCGGAGAACTCTTTCAAGAGTATACTTTCCCTTGTTCCGGGTATGTATACCGAAAGTTTCAACAACATTGAGACAAAAGGAGAACTGGCCTTCAATGGTTTTGTAAAAGGAACCTATAGTGAAAAACAAATGCCGGCATTCAACCTGAACCTGTTGGTGAAAGATGCCATGTTCAAATATCCTGAACTGCCAACACCGGTTAACAATATAAATGTAGACCTGCTGGTGGATAATAAAGATGGTATCATTGATAACACCGTTATCGATTTGAAAAAACTCCATCTTGATTTCGGATCAAATCCGGTAGATGCCAAAGCTCTCATCACCAAAATGTATCCTACCAACGTAGATGCTACAGTCGCTGCCAAGCTTAACCTTGCTGAACTCAACAAGATGTTCCCGATGGAAGGATTGGAGATGAAAGGTAGCTATGCTATCAACCTGAATGCAAAAGGTGTATATGACAGTCTGAAGAAAACAATCCCTGCTATAGATGCAGCTATGTCGCTTGCCAGCGGCTATGTTAAATCAAAAGACTTCCCGCTGCCTTTGCAAGACATGCACTTTACATCAACGGTTAAGAATACATCCGGTAAACTGGCGGAGACTTTCATTACGGTTAAGGATTTCAGTGTGCTGATGGACGGTGAAAAATTCAGCGCAGACTTGTTGCTGCAAAACCTGGATGACTATACCTGGGATTTGAAAGCCAAAGGAGGTATAGATATCGAGAAGATGACAAAATTATTCCCGGTTGAAGGCATGACGCTGGCGGGTAAAGTAAAAGCAGATATAGAGACGAAAGGTAAATACTCTGATGTACAGGCTGAGCGTTACGACAAGTTGCCAACAAGTGGTAGTGCATCGCTGAAAGATTTCAAGTATGTAACAAAGGATCTTCCTACCGTAACATTGTCACAGGCAGGAATGGTTTTCGACCCGAAGAAAATCGAACTGCAAAATGTTAACGGTACCATTGGTAAAAGTGATTTTAACGTAAGTGGTTCCGTATTGAACTACCTCGGCTATATATTCGGAAAGAATGAGACCATAAAAGGTGTAGTAAATTTCAACTCCACCCTGCTCGATCTTAACGAGTTTATGAGCGATAGCGAAGAGCCTGCCGCGGCTGCTGATACTGCTGCACTCAGTGTAATACCGGTGCCACAGAATATAGACTTCCTGTTAAAGTCTAATGTTAAAACCGTTAAGCTTATGAACTATACCATGACCAATGCCTCTGGTGATGTGCTGGTAAAAGATGGTGTTGCTAACCTGAGCGGACTGAAGTTTAACATGCTGGGTGGC
>CAMLLI010000019.1 GCA_946480685.1 uncultured Flammeovirgaceae bacterium
TCGATAAGCTGGCGAAAGACCGTATGCTTCAGGAGTGGAACCCCATCAACGGCAAGGGTAAAGGAAACTTCAAGGTGTTAATGGACACCAACAGTGCTGTAGATGCCAACAAGGTTTTTAATGAGGTAAAGGCAGACCACCGTATACTCAACGCAGCTTTACAACTGCAGAAGGAAGAGAAAGGTAAACGCGTTATTCTCGTATCGAAAGATGTAAACCTTCGTCTCAAAGCTAAATCACTGGGACTGCAGGCGGAAGACTATACCACGGGTAAAGTCCAGAATATATCTTCGCTATATACCGGCCGCACGATCATTGAAGACATTGATGCCAACCTCATTAATTTACTCTACGAAAAAGGTTACTGCCAGCCCCAGGACCTGCTGGGTAAATTAAACCCGCTCAAAAATCATTACTATATATTGAAGAGCGGCAAGAAGTCGGCACTCGCGTACTACAATCCGTTTAACGGCATGCTGGAGCACGTAGAGAAACGCTCGGTATATGGCATCAAGCCGCGTAATGCCGAACAGACCTTTGCTATTCATGCTGCTTTGAAACCTGAAATAAAACTGGTCTCCATTCAAGGCGTAGCGGGTACCGGTAAAACGTTGCTGGCGCTGGCAGCAGCACTTGAACAGAAGCGGGAGTATAAACAGATTTACCTGGCACGACCTATCGTTCCGCTCAGCAACAAAGACATCGGATATTTACCCGGTGACATCAAGTCGAAGGTAAACCCCTATATGGAGCCGCTTTGGGACAATCTGAAGTTTATACAGAATCAATATAGCGAGACCGATAAAGAGTATTCGAAAATTACCGAGATGGTAAGTCAGGAGAAACTTGTTATTACTCCGCTGGCCTATATCCGCGGACGAAGTCTCTCGAATATATGTTTCATTGTAGATGAAGCACAAAACCTGACACCTCACGAGGTTAAAACGATCATTACCCGTGCGGGAGAAAATACGAAGATCATTTTTACCGGAGATATATACCAGATCGATACACCGTACCTCGACTCACAAAGTAATGGACTCTCGACACTCATCGACCGCCTTCAGGACCATGAGCTATATGCACACATTACGCTAGAGAAGGGTGAGCGTTCCGAACTGGCAAACCTGGCCAACGAACTTTTATAGGTAAAGAACGGCTTCTGATATTTTTTCAAATTCAGAAATTTTCGTTCCCATTCTAAGACTTTAGCAGAACAAGATCCTTGAAATCGACTTGATTTCAAGGATTTTTTGTTTTGGCGCGCAATTAGCCAATGTTTGGCAAACCGCACTAAGTTTTATGATACTTCGTTTTATTTTCAGGCAGATGTCTCTCCAAAAACAAGCTCGTTATCTGAAGAAAAAGGGTATAATGCTTGGAACACGTTTAAAGAATGGCCGCAAGATTCATATCTATATGATGCGCGACCTCTTTATCGAAGTGCTTTATAAAAATGATAATGCTAATGATGAAGCTGAGCATTTGAATATGCTCCGTGGATTGAATAACCTGAACGATTATCTCGAGAGAGAATTTAAGGCCAGCTTTTAAGACTGGCCTTTTATTTTTTTTGCTTGCTTGTTGTCTGTTATTTTTTCGAAAGAACCTTCAGCATCGTTTCACCGATCTCCGCTGGTGATTCTACTACGTGAATACCGCACTCTTTCATTACGCTCATCTTTGCTGCAGCAGTGTCATCTGCACCACCGATAATCGCACCGGCATGTCCCATTCTTCTTCCGGGAGGCGCTGTTTGTCCGGCAATAAATCCTACAACTGGTTTCTTGTTTCCGTTTTCCTTGATCCAGCGTGCAGCTACCGGTTCGTAGTTACCACCGATCTCACCGATCATTACGATCGCATCCGTTTCAGGATCGTTCATCAATAATTCAACTGCATCTTTTGTAGGTGTACCGATGATCGGGTCGCCACCTATACCAATAGCGGTTGATACTCCAAGACCAGCTTTTACAATCTGATCAGCAGCTTCGTAGGTAAGCGTTCCTGATTTAGATACGATACCAACTCTGCCTTTTTTGAACACGAAGCCAGGCATGATACCTACTTTCGCTTCACCCGGAGTAATTACCCCCGGACAGTTAGGACCGATCAGCGTTACGTTCTTGTCCTTGATATATTTCTTCGCCACCATCATGTCCTTTACAGGTATACCTTCGGTGATCGTGATAATTACTTTTATACCTGCATCAGCAGCTTCCATGATCGCGTCAGCAGCGAATGCTGGCGGAACGAAAATGATCGTTACATCTGCTCCTGTCTTATCAACAGCTTCTTTTACCGTATTAAATACTGGTCTTCCCAAATGCTCCGTTCCACCTTTCGCCGGGGTTACACCTCCTACTACATTGGTTCCGTACTCTATCATTTGTCCGGCATGGAAAGTACCTTCCGCGCCTGTGAATCCTTGAACAATTACTCTTGAATTTTTATTAACCAGTACACTCATGAACGTTGATTTTTAAGCAGCACAAAAATAGGAGAATAAAGCTATCAACCAAACCAGTCTGAAATACAAAAGGCTGCTTTTCAGCAGCCTTTTGAGTAGGTTATTTCGTATTCAAAGGCTTGTCCTTTAAATTGTTACGTATTAAAAAGTCGTTATACAAATCTTTGTAGCTCTGCACATCCGGAGCAAGTTTAATTGCCTCCTGGAAAGCCGTGGCAGCATCGATCAGCAACGAATTCTGTTCGTAGAAGCCTGCCAGAATCAGTTTGTTGATCGCTGTATTTTCCTGTGTTTCACCGGAGATCTCATTCAGCGATGTTTTGATCCGGGCCTTATCGGCTTTCGATAAACGCTTCAAGGTATATTTTTCCGATACTTTATTACGATCGTTCTTCGACTCTACTGTTACCAGTATATTGTCTTCGTTGGCAAAATCAGCGTCAGCGAGATTTACCTGAATGCTGCTCTCACTTGTTTCGCGTGTCGCGAGCTCATCATCAAACAAACTCTTGAACTTCACTACATACGGGCCAGGTATTTTTTCAACATCCCAGTTTATAATAATCACATCATTATAGATAGTAGGATTTTGTGTAGCGATCGGCAGATAGAGTGGTATAATTGAACCACGGTGTACAGCTCCGGTAGCCTGCATGCTGTTTCCTTTTTGTGTGTTGGCACTAAGTATAAAATCAGCATACTTGTTCAACACGCTTGTGCCGTTGCCTACCTTCTTGGCCAGATCGGCAACTTTATACTTTCCGGCTTGCTTTACTTCTATAGGTTTACCGCTTACGTGCACCAGACCTACATATGCGTTTTCAGCAACCTTTAATTCATCATCAGATTTCAGGCTTGAACCTACCTTAATAACCTGCCAGCCAGAACCTGCCTTTATCTCATTCTTACCTTTATTTACCAGAACCTTAAAAGTATAGTCCTGGGCCATTGCCTGTACAAATCCGATTAAGGCAAACACGAACAGCGCCAACTTCTTTTTCATGACATTCTATAGGGTTAAGGGTTTTATTTTCCAAAAGTAGAACATGCGTTGCAATTTTCTTTCCATAAACGAAAGAAGCCGCACGATGGCGGCCTCTTTTTTTATTTTTTTAACGGAAGATTAACGTTTCATACCGTTTCGGATCAGAAAATCTTCATACGATTCTTTGTAGTAGGCTACATCCGGAGCCAGGCGGATCGCTTCTTCGTACGCAGTAACAGCATCTATATACAAACGATGTTCTTCATAGAAGCTCGCGAGAAATAGTTTATTGAGTGCGGTTTGCTCGGCTACATTAGTTTGAATTTCACCCAGCGATATTTTGATCTTGTCTTTCTGTGCTGGCGCCATCTTCTTCACCAGTTTCTCTGCCGATTTTTTATTCGGATCAGCTTTCGCAGAAACCTGTACAAGCACAGCATTCTCAGCAGCAAACTTGGCATCGTTCAGGTCTACACGTAAAGAAGATTCTTGTGTTTCTATTTTAGCAAGTTCATCCCCAAACATATTGTTGATCACCACTATATATGGACCTTCAGTTTTGTTCGCATCCCAGGCAATCACAACAGAATTGTTATATACATCTGCATTTTGATTCTCCGGCAAGAGGATCTGTATCGCGGTGGCCTCACCACGGTGTACAGCTCCGGTTGCGCTCAGCCTGTTCTTTTTGGCTTCAGCAGAATTACTGCTCAGTATAAAGTCGGTATATTTATTCAGAACACTTGAACCGCTGCCGCTTACTTTTGCTGCAAGGTCTGCTACTTTATAATTACCAGCTTGTTTCAGTTCGATTGGTTTACCGCTGGCATGTACCAACCCTATATACGCATTATCGGAAAGTTTCAGTTCATCGCCCGATTTTAAGGATGCACCGGTTTTGATGGGCTGCCATACATCTCCATTTTTTAGTTCGTTGGTGCCTTTGTTCACCAACACTTTAAAAGCATAATCCTGGGCAACGGCGGAGGCAGTGTAGAGCAACGTAACGAATAAAAGAGTGAGGATTTTAGTTTTCATAATCTTGCATTCACAGTATAAATCTTTGCGTGTTAATACTCCTGACTTGGCTTAGGTAATCTACGAATTATATTTAACCAAAGGCGTGCCATTCCTGGTCTGAATACGTTAAAGTAAAATTCGAAACATGGGCCCACCGCAGCAATGGTGGCCAGTGTTAACGTAAGATCGAGTTTGAAGTTCGACTCCGAGAACAACCATACGGAAAATCCCACCAGCAACACGATCTGCGTGATCTGAATAACCAGCGAAACACTATCAAACCACAAGGGATACCGATGATTTAATGCGTAGAACAATGCAACGTTAAAAAAGCAAAACAGAAACGCTATAAAATACGTAGCCCACTCGGGAAGCCCATCAATATAGTCTTCGTTTAAAATGGTGGCGAGTATATTCGCATGCACCACCAACCCGAACATATCCGGATTGGCACGACCTGCTACTTTGTTATTGAGTGGAGTAAAAAACTTGTCACTCCAGGACGGATCTCCTAAATAATCTCCGAGATAACCGAAGATCACAATTTTATCTTTAATCATCTCCGGAAGAAATTCGCCACGAAAAGGTTGGTATACATCTAGCGCATAGAACATCACAGGGTAATGCGTTGTACCCAAATCTTGCCCGCGAAGTGATTTTATTTTCACATCCTGTATATCAATATTACCGCGATAGTTAATGATCTCTTCGGGTTTATCGCGACTCAAAAATTTTGCTGTCTTTACCGGATCGTATTGCATGGCAAGTTGCACCGCGAAAGCATACTCTGTTTTTCCATTAGCGATAGTCTTGGGTATGAACGAACGACAGATCTTTACATCTTCCTGGTAGCGCGCCCCCGTTACAAGGTTGGCATATCCATGCTTCGCTACGCTCTGGAATAATTCATCCGAATATTCAATTGAGTCATATACCTCTGCAGCATCTGCTTTCGTGAGTGAATCAGATTGCAACAGCTTTGTTACCAATACAACATTGCCTGCTTCCTGTATGGCACTACTCAGCATCAGGTTCCCTAATGTATCGAGCAACTGCGGACAATTTACCGTATCACGAAGTCCGCCTTCACAATTAAAAAAACCATCTATACCAATAACGCGGGGTTTATGCTGCGCGATGATGGAAAGTTGCTGCGCGATTTGTCCTCTTGACAGCCCTCCTATATTTACCAGCACGATGCGTTCATCCACAAGCGGGTCCTGGCGTAGATTGGAGAACGCATAATCCGTAAGTTCAAAGTCAGAAAGAGCCTGTGCTATAGGATCGAAAGCATTAAACAGTTCGAGCTTTGTTACTTTTGAAATACACCACATGAATCCAAACACAAAGAGCGTAGCAAACAAACTGTTTATCAGGAATTTCTTCATACAGGTAGTCGTAGTATCTAGTAAATTTAGAAATTTAAACGTTTAATATCCATAACAACTTTGAAGGCATCGCTCCGTTCCAGACTCACCGTTGATCAATTCGCAGAGGGCATTCTCCGTGGCGATCGCGTTATTCTCGGCCAGGCCATAACACTCATGGAGAGTACACGCGCAGCCGATCAAAATGCAGGCGCTCAACTGCTTGAACGGATCATTTTAAAAACAGGTAACGCCATTCGCATCGGCATCACGGGAGTACCCGGTGTTGGCAAGAGTACATTTATTGAAGCATTCGGGAAACATGTAATAGATCAGCAGAGAAAACTTGCTGTGCTCACCATCGATCCGAGCAGCCAGATAACAAAGGGAAGCATTCTTGGTGACAAAACACGTATGGAAGAGTTGTCCAAAAATCCGAATGCGTTCATTCGTCCTACTGCTTCCGGAAATACACTCGGAGGTGTAGCACACCGAACCCGCGAAGCAATGTTACTCTGTGAGGCTGCCGGCTATGATGTTATTATTATTGAGACCGTTGGTGTAGGGCAATCGGAAGTATCAGTAAAGAATATGGTCGATTTCTTTTTACTGCTGATGTTGGCCGGAGCCGGTGATGAATTGCAGGGTATAAAAAAAGGAATTATGGAGATGGCCGATGGCCTCGTAATTACCAAAGCCGATGGCGACAATATAAAACATGCCACCGAAGCACAAGCCGAGTATAAACATGCGTTTCACCTTTTCAGTGCAGCAGAGTCGGGCTGGACACCGAGTGTACTTACATCTTCCGCTCATACCGGACAAGGTATAGATGACGTCTGGAACATGATTACAAAATATCAGGCACACACAACAGCTTCCGGGTACTTCGATAAAAACCGGAGTCGTCAAAATATAGCGTGGTTCCAGGAGTACTTCGAGCAACTGCTAAAAGACGATCTCCAGAAATATACTTCACTCACCCAGATCCATGGGAAATTATCAAAAGCCGTAGGCGACCGCGAACTCTCCTCCAGGCAAGCCGCACTGCAATATCTCGAAGCATACCACGAAGCAATTAAAGATAGTCGCGAGCCTTGAGCTTCGAGCTGCGAGAGTTGTTGGCTACGAGGTCACCGGCTACAAGCTTCAAGTTGCAGGCTGTTTTTTCCTGTAGCCAGAAGCCAGCAGCTTGCAGCCTTTTCTCAAAGCTCACAACTCGCAGCTCTTCTCCATATATACTATAGCTTCGAATCCTGCTCCCGGTCTTTGTTCTTCTTAAATCCGTACGGACAGTGTCGACAGCCGCTCTTGCAACAATAGCCGCGTTTCAGGTGGAAGGCTTCGGTAAAGACAATCAACCCATTTTCCATATAGTGATAAATGGAACTCTTGAAATCATCTTCTTTACCGGGTTGATTTGTGTCTGCCATATACCTTGAATAAAACAAACTTAGAAATTTAATGATTCATAAAACATTCGGCAGTCGCTTGCGAAGGGAAAGTCATTAAATTGCTTCGTTATTGAAACATTTGCATGATGAAAAAGATTTCAGGTATAGCTTTACTCCTCCTCACCTGCTGGGGTTGTCAAACCGAAAAGCCTGCTGATAAAGCTGTTCACACACACCACGATTCATTGTCGCTGGACTATGCCGAAGGGTTTAGAGTGCAGTACGATGGCAACATCAAAATCGTTGAAGTGCTATATCCTTTTCAGGGTGCTACTTCCGGCTATAAATATTTACTGGTGCCGCAGGGCGAAGCTATACCCGAGCACGAAGCCAACGTACGGGTTATCCGCACGCCTATATCTTCTATAGTCTGTACTTCCACAACACATATACCTTTGCTGGACTACATCGATGAAACCGATAAGCTCGTTGGATTTACCACGACTGATTTTATAAGCTCCGAAAAAATGAGAGCACGTGTTGATGCCGGTAAAGTTACTGAACTTGGCATTGATAAAGGTATAAATATGGAACGACTCGTCATGTTGAAACCTGACCTGGTGATGGGCTATACGCTGAGCAGTGACTACGGACAATTCAAAAAAATTGAGGCGTTGGGTATACCGGTAATCATCAACGCAGAATACCTGGAGAAGCATCCGCTGGGACGCGCGGAGTGGATTAAGTTTATGGCTGTGTTTTTCAATAAAGAGAAAGAAGCAGATTCTGTATTTCAGGTCGTGAAGAAGAATTATATAGCAGCGAGAGAAGTTGCCGATCATGTAAAAGATAAGCCAACCGTGTTGTGTGGGGTAGTATACGGTGATGCGTGGTTTCTGCCGGGTGGACAGAATTATGCTTCGCATATTTTGAAGGACGCGGGTTGTCAATACCTGTGGGGTGAAGACACTTCCAACGGATACCTGGAGCTGAGCTTCGAGGCGGTATACGAAAAAGCGAATCAGGCTGACTTTTGGATTGGCACGGGTTCGTTCACAACACTCAACGAAATTAAGGAAGCTGACGAACGCTATACACGTTTCAAACCGTATCTGCAGAAACAAGTATATACTTACGATGCACGCAAAGGCGCAAAAGGCGGAAGCGAGTTTATGGAACTGGGTTATTTACGCCCCGATATTATTCTTCAAGACCTGGTAAAAATTGCCCATCCTGATCTGCTGCCTAACCACACTTTATATTTTCATAGGAAGCTCGAATAATCCTGTGTAAAAAGGCATCAGTTTCCCGTAATGCTTTTCTAACTTTGCACCCGATGAAGGCAGCGAGTTGTTCACTTTGTTTTTTGCTGATCACTTTTTTTTCAGCGTTCGGTAATTACATCGTATTTACAGAAAATGGTAAGGCAGGTTTAAAAGATAACCAGGGCAAAATTGTTATACCGGCACAGTACGATGCGCTAGGCTGGAGTGATGGCAAATTCTCTGTTATTGAAAATGTAACCGGCTATAAACTCAACGGCCGCTGGGGGTTGATCAATACACACAATCATCGTATCACCAAAAACGATTATGATGATCTCGTTCCCGGCGATGGTGCACTTCTTGTCGCCCGCAAAAATTCTTCTTATTCACTTCGCGTTGTGACAGGGTGTGTAAGTCTTTCGGGCAAAGAAATAATTCCGTTTGAGTATGACGGATTGAAGTTATACTCGCTGCGTGTGATTGTCTTTTCAAAGATTGGCAATCAATACAAATACGGGTTGATCGATTTTGATAACCGCACCATTCTTCCGCAGCAATACCAAAATATATACCCGATCGGCAACCTGCGTTTCGCTGTCGAGAATTTCGAAAACAAACTCGCGCTGTTCTCTGAGACCGGTAAACAGATAACGGGTTTTGTAATTGACAAAATATCTCCGTTCACAAAAAACTATGCAGTGATTTACCAGGGCGAGCAACAAGGTGTTATTGATCGTGAAGGGCAAATCATTGTTTCACCGAAGTATCAATCCATAGCGATACTGGAAGATGGCAAAATAAAAATCAGAGAACCACATTCGTGGGAATTCCTGGATGGCAAGAACAAGCTGATGCAAAAGCACCTCGCGGATTCTATTGTACCATTGGACAAAGACCTGCTGAAAGTAACAAAAGGTGACCTGATTGAATTAACCGATCAGCAATTAAAACCGATAGCCTCCACGTTGTTCTCTACTATAAGTCCGTTTACCAACAATAAAACCGTTGTTACCGTAAATCGCAGGGCCGGTGTTATTAATCGCAAGGGTAAATATATCATTCAGCCACAATACGATTCATTGATCCTGTATGATAAGTATATGTTGGCGAGTCAGCGGCAAGGCTTGCAACATCAATGGATACTATTGGACAGTGTTGGTACACGACTTACATCAAAACCATACGAGTATCTCTGGCCTTTTAACGACCAGTATTTTTCTGTGCGCAACAAGGGTTTTGCAGGTGCTATTAACGTTAAAGGACAGGAAGTAATTGCCTGCGTGTATGATTCTATATTTCAGATTACATACGACCTCGCGGTGGTAAAATTTCATCGCCAGTATGGCATCGTCAATACAAAAGAAGAATGGGTGGTTGCTCCGCGAAACAGTAAGCTAACGATTCTTACTCCAGATAAGTATATCGAGACTGCTTCACCACGAAAATCACTTAAACAAACCAATGGCAGTGTAATTTACTTTACGGACAACCCGATCAGCATTTCGCCCGATCATATACTCGAGTATTTACCTTCAGGCACCATCTGGAAAATAGATCTGAATGGTCGCATTGCCGATCGCCAGGTATACCCGAACGATGGCATTGAAAAAATATTTGAAGAAAGCGAAGGCCTGCGCGGTATACTGAAGAATGGTAAATATGGCTTTATCGATGCACAAGGGCGTTTGCGTATAGCCAACCGTTATGAAGGAGTCGGTATGTTTAGCGAAGATCTTGCTGCTGCCAAGATCAGAGGCAAGTGGGGCTATATCAATCGGCAAGATCAGATTGCCATTCAGCCGGTATATGAAGAAGTGAGCTTGTTTAAAAACGGAGTTGCCTTTGTAAGACTGCAACAGAACTGGGGCTTGATTGACAAGACCGGAAAACTTTTATTGCCTGTTCGCTATCAACAGATAAAATTACTGCCCAGTAAAAATTTCCTGATCCAGATCAACAATCTACAAGGATTGGCGGATGCCTCCGGAAAAATTCTCATCCTTCCAAAATATCAACTACTGGAAGATGTTGGTAATGGGTTTGCTATTGTACAACGCGATGGTAAATATGGTGTTATCAACCTGCAAGGCATCAGCACCATTCCACTCATGTATGATTATATACAATTCGATCCGCTCAATCAATTCTTTATCGCACAGAAAAAATCACTGTGGACGGATTTCAAAAATTAGATCAGCATTGAGAGCTATAGCAAAATAAAATCCCCGGTTAAGCCGGGGATTTTTTGTTATAGTATATATCGGTATACTTAGTCTTTCTTCTGCATGCCACTTCCACCGGAAGGTTGCGTTCCACCTTTACCGGTTCCGGATATAGCCTGACGCATTTCCGTATCAGCTTGTACGTTCTGCATCTTATAGTAATCCATTACACCCAGATTACCTTTCACAAAAGCGTCCGCCATGGCTTTCGGAATTTCAGCTTCCGCTTCAATTACTTTAGCACGTGCTTCCTGTCCTTTTGCTTTCATTTCTTGTTCGAGGGCAACCGCCATCGCCCTGCGTTCTTCCGCTTTCGCTTCAGCAACTTTCAAATCGGCAGTAGCCTGATCGATCTGAAGTTTAGCACCGATGTTAGCTCCTACGTCAACGTCTGCTATATCGATGGAGAGAATTTCAAATGCAGTACCGGCATCCAATCCGCGAGACAATACGAGTTTTGAAATTTTATCAGGGCTCTCCAATACTTCTTTGTGCGACTTCGCAGAACCGATGGATGAAACTATACCTTCACCAACACGGGCAAGAATTGTATCTTCACCGGCACCACCCACCAGCTGCGCTATACTTGCGCGAACTGTTACACGTGCTACTGCGATCAACTGTATACCATCGGCAGCAACGGCAGCGACTTTAGGTGTTGTAATAACTTTCGGATTTACCGAGATCTGCACCGCCTGAAATACATCACGACCTGCAAGATCGATCGCGGTAGCTTGTTTAAAACTGAGGCTGATGTTTGCTTTATCGGCAGAGATCAATGCGCGAATTACATTCGGCACATTACCACCGGCGAGATAGTGTGTTTCCAATTCTGAAGTTGTAAGCTGAAGACCTGCTTTTGTTGATGTGATGAGCGATTCAACAATAACTCTTGGCGGCACCTTTCTGATGCGCATAAAGACCAGCTCGAATAAGCCAACTTTTACACCGGAGAAGAGCGCGGTGATCCAGAGGTTTACCGGAACAAAGTATAGGAAAATAAAGAACAGGATTATCCCGCCAAAAACCATAATGAGTAAAGCAGCTGCTTCCATAAGGGTATATTTATTAATTAATAGGTTCTACAACAATTTGATTCGAGTATATCTGTGTAATCTTTACAGGTTGTCCCTGCTCGATATAGCTTCCCAACGTTTTCACTTCAAATACCCGGTTACGGAATTCTGCTTTCCCGATAGGTCTCAGCGTAGATACGGTTATACCTTCATCACCAATATGCAGATCGCTTAGCAAGCCTTCGTTAACCTTACCATCGTTGGATGATTTGAGTGAGAATTTAGTCCACGCTCCCGTTCGGAAGCTATAGAATAAAGCCACGAGCGTTGCTACGAGGGTGCCCATCAATACATAAAAGCCAACGTCACTGCCAAAGTGATTATAGCTGATGATAACAGCAGTACCGGCAAAGATCAGTCCTAATAAACCAACCACCGTAGTGCCCGGTATAAATACCAGTTCAACGATAACAAGGCCAAGCCCTATTACCAAGAGCGCAAGTATAATAATCCACATGAGCATAACCGGGAGTGTAGGTATCTATATGCTAATGTGCGGATTATTCAGCAACAATCCGCACATCGAGGCATCTGTATTTTTAAATCAATACGCGCGGGCAAACAACACGCGTTTCGAAGAAGGTTTGCCGGAATACATACACGTTCCTGCTTCTTCTTTTGCATCTAACGGAATACAACGAATGGTTGCTTTAGTTTCTTCCTTGATTGCCGCCTCTGTTTCCTGCGTACCATCCCAGTGCGCAGAAATGAAACCACCCTTTTCATCAAGTACTTTCTTGAACTCTTCGTATGTATCGACTTTCGTAGTAACGCTGGTGCGGAATGAAAGCGCGCGCTGGTAAATATTGTTTTGAATATCGTCCAGCAGTTTTGGTATTTCTACAGCAACCTGGTCGAGCTTCATTACCTGTTTCTCTTTTGTATCTCTGCGTGCCACTTCTACCGTTCCGTTTTCCATATCACGCGGACCGATCGCCAGGCGCACCGGTACACCTTTCAGTTCCCACTCGGCAAACTTGAAGCCCGGCTTGTGTGTATCACGATTATCAAATTTCACACTATATCCCTGCTTGCGCAGCGCTGCTGAAATCTCCTGAACTTTGTCTGATATTTTATTCAGTTCTTCTTCGGTCTTGAAGATCGGTACGATCACTACATGTATAGGAGCCAGCTTCGGAGGTAACACAAGTCCATCGTCATCCGAGTGAGCCATAATGAGTGCACCCATCAGGCGCGTACTCACGCCCCATGAAGTTCCCCATACATAATCCAGTTTACCTTCGCGGCTCGTGAACTGTACATTAAATGCTTTCGCAAAATTTTGTCCGAGGAAGTGCGATGTACCAGCCTGCAATGCTTTACCATCCTGCATCATCGCTTCGATACAATATGTATCGATAGCGCCCGGAAATTTTTCACCTTCTGATTTTCTTCCTTTCACTACTGGCAGCGCCAAAAAGTTTTCAGCAAAGTCAGCATATACATCGAGCATCTGTACGGTTTCTTTTACAGCTTCATCGGCGGTAGCATGCGCAGTGTGACCCTCCTGCCATAAGAATTCTGCTGTGCGCAGGAACAGGCGCGTGCGCATCTCCCATCGTACAACGTTCGCCCACTGATTAACCAGTATAGGAAGATCGCGATACGACTGAATCCATTTTTTATAGGTACTCCAGATGATCGCCTCACTGGTAGGACGCACCACCAACTCTTCTTCGAGTTGTGCATCCGGATCAACAATCAACTTTCCTTTATTCTGCGGATCAGTCTTCAGGCGGTAGTGTGTAACAATAGCACACTCCTTCGCAAAGCCTTCAGCATTTTGCTCCTCTGCTTCAAACAAGCTCTTGGGCACAAACAGGGGGAAGTAAGCATTGGTGTGACCAGTGTCCTTGAACATTTTGTCAAGAGCC